>NZ_JBSFWR010000001.1:0-243127 GCF_053594915.1 Kitasatospora sp. NPDC002543
CACGCTGTTGAGTTCTCAAGGAACGGACGCTTCCTTCGGACCGCCTTCCAGCGGACCCTCCGGGCTTCGTTCTTTCGTGTTTCCAGCTTATCAGATGTTTTCCGCTCCGTTTCCGGGGCTTCGTTCATCCAACTCGCCGGTGTCTTCCGGGGTTTGACGCCCCGTCCGACGTTTCAAACTCTAGCCGATCCCCGCTCCGAAAAGCGAATCCGACCGCAACCCGATAAAACGAGCACACCGAATAAGCACCAGGCCGCGACGCGAAAACGACGAAGCGACCCGGCCAGAACCGGGAAGTGGTGTTTCAAGGGATTGGCCACCCCGGGACCGTCCGCGCGGCTGCGTGTCCGGTGCTCCCTGTCAGGCGACTAGGAGACAGTACTCCTACTCCGGGCCCAAGCCAAATGCCCCGGGCCGGCCCGCACGCCTCAACGGCGGCGTTCATCGTTTGTCTACCGCGCTCCGCCACGCTCATGCCCTGACGGCGCCCCGAGACCCGGTGGGCGCGAACGCACGAGAGAACCACGAGGTACACGGGGACATGAAGACGACGACGGCCCTCCGCACGATCGCCCTGGCCACCGCCACCACCGCACTCGCCGTGGCCGGGACGGTGGCCTCGACCGGTACCGCGGAGGCGGCGATCGACCGGCAGTCCGACTACGTCTCGATCTGGGACGACGAGCCGCTCTACCCGGGCTGGTACATCGAGTCCGGCGCCACCCGGGCGATCATGCAGACCGACGGCAACTTCGTCGTCTACCAGTTCGGGACCCAGGTCAAGATGGCCACCGGCACCGTCGGCTGCGGCTACAAGGCCGTCATGCAGGTCGACGGCAACTTCGTCGTCTACTCCGCCAACGGCTCCCCCTGCTGGCACACCGGCACCCAGGGCCACCCGCACGCCAGGCTGACCGTCACCACCGGCGGCACCTCCGGCGTCTACTGGGGCGGCGGCATCATTCCGCGCCTCGCCCACTCCGCCAACACCGGCCCCGGCCCCGGCTCGGTCTATTTCTCGTCCGACCTCTACTGAGGAGCCCTACCGGCTCGGCCTCCCAGGCCCGTCCCCCCGGAGGGCGAGCCAGCGCACCAGGTCGGCCACCGACCACTGCGGCCGGGCGGCGAGCCGCTCCGCCGCCGTCCGCAGCAGGACCGGCAGGTGGCCGCAGAGCGCGGCCACCTCGGCCACCGCCTCCGGCTCCCGCCGGACCCGGTCCGCGCCGGCGATCCGGGCCAGCAGCTCGTAGGCGTCGTGCGGCTCCAGCGGTCCGACCGCCAGCCGTACGGCTCCGTCGGGCAGCGCCCCCGGTTCGGCGCCCGCCACCACCGCCGCGCAGCCGGCCACCGCCGGCAGCAGCACAGCCGGCTCGGCCACCCCGTCGAGCAGGACCAGCACCCGGCGCCCGGCGAGCAGCCCGCGGTAGCGCGCACCGAGCTCGTCGATGCCCGCGTCCGCCGCCGGCCGGTCCCCGAGCGCCCGCAGGAAGCCCGCGAGCACCGCCTTCGTCCCGCCGCCTCCGGCGTACAGTCGGCCGTCCGGGTAGGCGTCCTGGACGGCGTGCGCCACGTGCACCGCCAGCGCCGAGGCGCCGCAGCCCGCCGGCCCGGACAGCCCGAGCACGGGCGACCCCGGTGACCGCAGCACCCGCTCCGCCTCCCGCACCTGCCCCGCCCGCCCGACCAGGTCGGGGATGTCCGGCGGCAGCTGGCTCGGCCTCGGCAGCCGCCGCAGCAGCACCGGGGCCTCGCCGCGCCGGATCTGCTCGGCCAGCTCGACCAGCGCCGGGGCCGGTTCGAGCCCGAGCTCCCCGTCCAGCCGCTCCCGCAGCGCCTCGTACCCCGCCAGCGCCTCCGCCGTCCGTCCGCAGCGGTGCAGCGCCAGCAGGTGCAGCCGGTGCAGTTCCTCGTCCTGCGGATGCTCGGCGGCCAGCCCGGCCAGCGGCTCCAGCGCCTCGGCGTGCCGGCCGAGCGCGAGGTCCAGGCCGAGCAGCGTCTTCACCGCCGCGAACCGGCCGGCGTCCAGCCGCTCCCGGACCCGGTCCGCGAACGCCCCGGGCACCCCGTCCAGTGCCCGCGGCCCCTCCCAGGAGCCCAGCGCACGCGCCAGCGACTCCCGTGCCCGGAGCGGGTCCTGGTGACGCAGCGCGACGGCCTCGGCCACCTCGGCCTCGTAGCGGAACAGGTCCACCGCGGTCCGCGGCGCCTCCAGGCGGTAGCCGCCGGCCGCCCCGACCAGCACTCCGGGCTCGCCCAGGGCGCGTCGCAGACGGTGGACATGGGTGCCGATCTGCCCGACCGGGTCCTTCGGCCAGCGGGCGTCGTCCGCCCCCCACAGGTCCTCGACCAGGCGATCCGTCGGCACCAGCTGCCCCGGCGGAATCAGCAGCGCCGCGAGCACGGCCCGCTGCTGCGGTCGGCCGAGGTCGAGCTCACGACCGTCCTGCCGGGCCCGCAGCGGCCCCAGCAGGCTGAAAACGAGCCCCACAGCCCACCCCTCGAAGCCCTCGATCCGGTGCACAATCTGTGACAGAGCATAGGCCGCCGGGGTATGGGGGCCCCGCCGTCCGGACGGAACTGGCGGGATCCCGGCACAGAACGACTCTTCGGGGACGGGACATGGGTGACATGGGGGGATCCGGGCTGCGGTTCGGACTGCTGGGACCGCTGCGGGCCTGGTGCGGCGAGCGGGAACTGGAGCTGGGCCGGCCGCAGCAGCGGGCCGTGCTCGCCGTGCTGCTGGCCGCCGCCGGGCGCACGGTGTCCGTCCCGGTGCTGGTCGAGGGGGTGTGGGGCGGAGCCGCGCCGGCCGATCCGCGGAAGGCCGTCCAGCTCGCCGTCTCCCGACTGCGCGCCGCTTTCCGGCCGTACACCGGGGAGGACCCGGAGCTGATGCCGCTGGTCCGGGTCGGAGACGGCTACGCGTTCCGGGCACCCGGCGCCGAGCTGGACGCCGCCGACTGGGAGGCGCTGGTCGCCGAGGCCGGACGGCTGCGCGAGTCGGCGGCGCCACCGCAGGAGGTGCGGGAGGTGCTGCGGCGCGCCCACCGGCTGTGGGTCGGCGAGGCGCTCGCCGGACTGCCCGGGCCGCACGCCGAGGCCGTCCGCGCCCGCCTCACCGAGCAGCGGATCTCGGCCAAGGAGACGGAACTGGAGCTGGACGCCGACCTCGGCGACCGCACCGACCTCACCGCGGCGATCGCCGCCCTCGCCCTGGAGTACCCCGGCCGCCCCCGGCTCACCGCCGTCCTGATGCGCGCTCTCTACCAGGCCGGACGCAAGGCCGAGGCGCTCGCCGTGTACGAGGACGCCCGCGCCGCACTGCCCCCCGGCGAACGCGCCCCCGCCGAGCTCCAGCTGCGCATCCTGCGCGAGGACGCCGCCCTGCTGCCCGCGACCGCCACCGCCGCCGCCGAGCCCGCCGCCGACACCTGGCGGGCGCCCGACCAGCTCCCCTCCGGCCTGCCCGACTTCACCGGCCGCACCGAGGAGGTCGAGGCCCTCACCGACCGCCTCGCCGGCGCCGGCGGGCGGGCCGTCGTGATCTCCGCCCTGGACGGCATGGGCGGCGTCGGCAAGACCACTCTCGCCGTGCACGCGGCCCGCCGGGCCCGCGACCGCTTCCCCGACGGACAGCTCTTCGCCGATCTGCGCGGCGCCGACCGCACCCCGCCCGACCCGGGCACGGTGCTCGCCGGCTTCCTGCGGGACCTCGGCGTGGCCCCCGGCGAGATTCCCCCGGACACCGGGGAGCGCAGCGCCCTGTACCGCTCCGCCCTGACCGGGCGGCGCGTCCTGGTCGTCCTCGACAACGCGGCCACCCCCGCCCACGTCGAACCCCTGCTGCCCGGTTCCCCCGGCTGCGCCGTGCTCGTCACCAGCCGCCACCGGCTCACCGGCCTGCCCGGCGCGCACCAACTGCGCCTGGACACCCTGCCGCCCGGGCAGGCGCTGGAGCTGCTCGCCCGGATCGTCGGCGCCGAGCGGGTCGCCGCCGAGCCCGCGGCCGCCGAGGAGGTCGTCCGGGCCTGCGGGCTGCTGCCGCTCGCCGTCCGCATCGTCGCCTCCCGGCTCGCCGCCGACCCGGCACTCACCCTCGCCACCCTCGCCGAAGGACTGCGCCGGGAGCACCGGCTGGCCGAACTCAGCGACGGCGAACGGACGGTGGAGGCCAGCTTCGCGCTCTCCTACCACCGCCTGGACGTCGAACTGGCCCGTGCGTTCCGGCTGCTCTCCCTGCCCGACGCCCCCGACATCCCCCTGCCCTGCGCCGCCGCCCTGCTCGACCGCAGCGAGGCCGAGACCGACGAACTCCTGGAAACCCTCGTCGACCTCAACCTCCTGCACTCCCCCCGCTTCGGCCGGTACGGCTACCACGACCTCGTGCGCGCCTACGCCCGCGCCCGACTCTCCGCCGAGGACGGCGCCGCCGCGCGCACCGCGGCCACCGGGCGGCTGCTCGACTTCTGCCTCGCCACCGCCCGCAACGCCGACCTCGCCGCCCGCAAGCCCGACCCGGTCGAGCTCAGCCTGCTCGACGTGTCCGTGGCCCACCCCGGCCGGCCCGTCCCGGACGGCACCGAGGCCGTGCGCTGGATGCGCGAGCAGGCCGAGGTGCACGCCGCCGTCATCACCCTGAGCTGCGCCGACCCGGCCCTGCCGCTCGACCGCGCCGCCGAACTCGCCGACCGGATGAGCTCGGTGCTCGCCGAACGCGCCCAGACCACCGTCATCGCCGACCTCGCCGAACGCCTCGCCACCGAGGCCGAGGCCCGCGGCGACCTCGGCCCGCTCGCCCTCGCCCGGTACGTGCGCGGTTCCATGCTCTGGCACGTCAACCGCTACGCCGAGTCCGCGGCGGAGGTCCACCGGGCCGTCGAGGTCTGCGCCACCGCCGGCACCGACCGGGTCCTCGCCAAGGCCCTGCTCACCCTCGGCGGCAACGCCCGCGTCCACGGCCGCTTCGCCGAGGCCGCCGAGCACGCCGGCCGCGCCGCCGGGCTGTTCCGCCGCTTGGAGGCCGGGCGCTCCGAGGGCAGCGCGCTCGGCGAGTTCGCCTTCAGCTGCGCCCGGACCGGCCGGCTCGACGAGGCCCGGGCGGCCGCCGAGCGCAGCGCCCTGCTGATGAGCCGCTCCGGCCCGGTCTCCGCCGCCACCGGCCGCTACTACCTCGCCCGGGTGCTGCGGCTGTGCGGCGACCCGGAGGAGGCGCTCACCCACGCCGTCGGCGCCCGCGACGAGTTCACCGCCCTCCAGGTCACCGTCTTCGCGGCCGCGGCCGGCGATCTCGCCGCCCGCATCCACGCCGAGGCCGGCCGCTGGCTGCTCGCCGTCGACGCCGCCGAGGCCGTCCTCCCGCTCGCCCGCCGCACCAGCGCCGCCCTGGAGGCCGCCCTGCTGCGCACCCTCGGCACCGCGCTCACCGGCCTCGGCCGCCCGAGCCAGGCCCGAGCCTGCCTGACGGACTCCCTGGAGGTCTACGAGCGGCTGGGGCTCGCGGAGGAATCGGCGCAGGTCAGGGCGGAGCTGGAGCGGTAGACGGGTGGTCAACGGGCGCCTGGGCTACGCGCGTTGACCACCCGTCTACCGCAGTGCGGAAACGTCTCTCCCGTCAGGCCCCGGACCGCGGCGATCGCGGCCCGGGGCGGCACCACAGACGAGAGGCGCAACCATGCCCACGCTCCCCCAGCACGGTCAGAACTGGACGCTCAAGTCCGCCAACGGAACCGTCGCCGACGTCCGCTCCAGCCAGACCGCCGCCGGCACCGCCGTCCAGTCCTGGGGCCCCAACGGCACCACCGCCCAGAGCTGGACCTTCTGGGCCAAGGAGAACGGCAGCTTCCTGCTGGAGACCCTGCTGACCACGGGCAAGCACCCCGGCGGCCAGGCCATGGTCATGGACTACAACTACTCCACCGGCCAGACCTGGCTGTACAACGAGCACAACCAGCCCAACCAGCACTGGTGCTTCGAGCCCCTCGACAACGACTGGGTCCGGATCCGCACCACCCGCACCGACGACGGCATGCTCTTCCTCACCGCGGCCGCCCCCGGCTCGCCCCTCACCCTGGCCAGGCAGGACGACGGCAACCCGGCACAGCGCTGGCAGCTCGTCCCGGCCGGCGGCGTCAGCGGCGGCGGCCAGCAGCAGCCCCAGCCGCAACCGCAGCCCCAGCCCGACGGCGGTGACTTCCGCACCGAGATGCTGAACTCCGTCAACGCGGAGCGCGGCCGGGTCGGCGCCCCGCCGGTGCGCCTGGACGACCGCCTCAGCGCCGCCGCCCAGCGCCACGCCAACGACATGGCCTCGCACGACCTCACCCAGCACAACGGCACCGACGGCAGCACCCCCTGGGACCGCATCGCGGCCGCCGGCTTCGTCTCGCGCGCCTCCGCCGAGAACGTCACCCCGGGCAACAGCGTGCCGGAGGCCATGCAGATGTGGATGAACAGCCCGGGCCACCGGGTGAACATCCTCAACCCCGACTACAACTTCATCGGCATCGGCTACGCCCCCCGCCGGCGCGGCAACTGGGGCCGCTACGTGCAGACCTTCGGCATGGTCTGATCCCTCGATCGGGAACCGTCACCGGACGGTCCGGAACCGAACGGCCGGCGGATCGGAGAGGTAGCCGTTCAGCAGATCAAAGGTGCGGAGCTGCTGCGGGAGCCGCTCGTACCAGGCGAGTCCGGAGCTGTTGCACGAGTTGCACACGATCCCACGCACACAGCGTCCGCAGGATCCCGACGACGCGGGACAGCACCCGTGGTCGTGATCGACGTGCCAGACCCCCTTCCCTCCGGGCTCCGTGCGTCCGCATATCGCGCACCGGCCGCCCTGGAACTCGAACAGCCCGGTGTACTCCTCCCACGAGAGCCCGTAGCGCGACCTGATGTGGAGTTGTTTCCGGTAGTCACGAGTGCATTCGGTGCACTTGCAGAGCAGACCCTCGGGCGCATGGCCGCCGCCCGCCACGACCTCACAGGCCGCGCTCACCGGGCCGACCCGACACACGCGAAGTGGTTTCAGTTGCCCGTCACGATGCTGCTGGAGCTGGTGGGGCTTGCACAGTGAGCCCGTCTCCGCGATCAGTCCGCACCCCGGGTAGCCGCATGCGGCACGTGCCCTCTTGCGCCGCACCGGACTCAGCCGCACGCCCCGCTTCAGCTGGGCGTAGTGGGCTGCGCACAGACTCCGACGGGTTCCAGGCCGATCGCATGCAGGACCGACGCACATCTTCTGAGCCAACGAAGCGTCCTCCGGGTTCCTTCGCACCTCAGCCCGACACGGCCGACGGTACCCAGGAGGTCTGACACAACACGACCGGCCCCACCTCACACCCCACCAGAAGAAGGAGCACACCGATGAGCACCACCACCCGTACCCGCAGGTTCCTCGCCTCGTTGGGCGCCGTCACGGCCGTCGCGGGGGCAGTCGTGGCCGGCGCGCCGGCCGCGCAGGCGGCGAGCTGCGAGCTGCCGCCCACCGTGGAGGCGCCGGCCAAGGTCTACAACGGCGTCACCGGCGTCCTCGACCTGCCGTACAACAACGAGGCCAACGGCCAGTGGATCCAGGTCTACTCGCCCAACGACCTGTCCGCCGCCCAGAGCTGGACGCTCTGGGGGTACTGCGACGGCACCACGGCCATTCAGCACTCCTCCTCGACCAAGGTCGTCGACCTGGAAACGCCGACGGGCTACAGCCGGCTCCAGGACACCCCCGGGGGCGCGGACGGCCTCAACCGCCCGGCCGGCGATTGGATGCCGGCCAGCCAGAAGTGGCGGCTGACCGACGCGGACCGCGGCTGGTACCTGATCCGCAGCGCGGCCACCGGGCAGTGCCTCGCCTCCGACGGCATCGGCCACGCCACCAGGACGGTCCCCTGCGACCCCGCCGCCCCGGCCCAGCGCTGGCTGCTGCGCTGACGGGCCACCGGGCCGGGTCCGCTCCCCGACACCGGGGGGCGGACCCGGCCTATCCTCGTCCGCGTGCCCCTCACCAGCCTGCACGACCGCGCCGGGCTCGCCGCCCGGTTCCGCACCGACCCCGCGCTGCACCTCTTCGAGCTCGGCGACCTGGACGACGTCCTCTGGCTCAACACCACCTGGTACACCACCTCCCCGGACTCCGGGGACGGGCCGGTCGCGCTGCTCTACAGCGGCGGGGACACCCCCGTCCTGCAGGCCTTCGCCCGGCCCGCCGGAGTGCCGGCGATGGAGGCCCTGCTGCGCGACCTCCGCCCCTTCCTCCCGCGCCGTCTCGTGGCCGGGCTGCCGGAGGGCGCCGAGCGGGCCCTCGCGCCCGACTACGCGGTCGAGCGCCGGACCCCGCTGCTGCGGATGCTCCTCACGGCGGAGCTCCCGGCCGGGACCGCCCACGGAGCCCTGCCGTTGGGGCCCGGTGACGCCGACGACGTCCGCGCCCTGCTGGCCGAGTCGTACCCGGATTCCTGGTTCGACCCCCGGATGCTGGCCGGCGGCGGCTACGTCGGGGTCCGCGCGGGCGGCCGGTTGCTGGCCGTCGCCGGGGTGCACGTGCACTCCCCCGCGCAGCGGGTCGCCGTGCTGGGCAACGTCACCACCCACCCCGACGCCCGCGGCCGCGGTCTCGCCCGGTCCTGCGTCACCGCGCTCTGCCACCACCTGGCCGCCACCACCGACCACCTGGGCCTGAACGTCCGCACCGACAACGCCCCGGCCGTCCGGCTCTACGAGCGGCTGGGCTTCACCACCGCCGCCACCTACAACGAGCTGGTGCTCGCCGCGGTGTCCTGACGCCGTCCCGGGGCCCGTCCCGGGGCCCGTCCCAGGGCCCGTCCCAGGGCCCGTCGGGAGGATCGCGGACGACCGGTCACCGCTCCCCCACGGGCCCCTCACCCGGCCCGCACCAGTGCCGCACAGCCCCCGCACCACCCGACGGAGCGCGTCTCGCCGCCCCCGGCCCGCTGGTTGATCACGACTCGATATCCCTTGTCACAGCCGCGCGAGGGACTCGTCACGACAACGTCAGGGCGACGCCGAATCCGTGGCCCCGGACGTTCGCGCCGCGCTATGAACGTCCCTCAGGAGGACCACCGACACCGGGGGTCCGCAACCACGGGGGACATCACGTGAAGCCCATCCGCAGCAGTCGCCACGCCCTGGCCCTGGCCTCGCTGGCCGCTGTCGGCGCGCTCACCCTGACCGCCTGCAACGACGACGCCGCGTCGTCCGACACCGCGACGACCCCGCCGGCGACCGGTGCGCCCGCCACCAAGGCCGCCTCGCCGAGCGCCGCGGCCACCACCCCGGCGGCCTCCGGTTCGGCCGCCGCCCCGGCGGGCGGCGCCGCCTCCGGTACGGCCGCCGCGCCCGCGCCGGCCGGCAGCGCCCCGGCGGCCGGGACCACGCTGAAGCTCGGGGAGGCCGCCACCATCCCGTTCAGCTCGGGCAGCACCAAGGGCACCATCGCGCTCGCGGTCACCTCGATCGAGAAGGGCGACCCGGCCGACCTCGCCTCGCTCAACCTCGGCGACAAGGCCAAGGGCCTGGTGCCGTACTACGTCCACTACAGCGTCACCAACGCGGGCGGCACCGACCTCTCCTACACCAGCGTCAACCACATGAAGGGCCTGCTGGCGGACGGCACCGAGGCGCAGGAGCTGATGGTCATCGGCTCCTTCCCCAAGTGCAAGAGCGAGTCGCTGCCCAAGGGCTTCACCAACGGCCAGTCCGCCACCTCCTGCGCGGTGGCGATGTCCCCGGAGGCGTCCAAGGTCGCGGGCGCCGAGTACTGGGGCGAGCCGTACACCCTCGGCAAGGGCCTGAACTGGAAGTGATCCGTACGGACTCCGGGCGGGGCGGCAGGGTGCCGCCCCGCCCGTGGTTCACCCCCCGCTCGCGGGTCGGGGGGTGCCGTGGATCCGCAGGAAGGCGTCCACGCCGACCGCCGCGATCCGCCGGACCTCCGCGTCCGCCACCGGGAGCGCTCCCCAGAAGGAGCGCTCGGCGATGCCGTGGAAGGTCAGCAGGGTGAACCGCTCGGCGGCGAGGGCTGCGTCCTCGGCCACCAGCAGCCCGCGGTCGGCGAGCGCCCCGAAGCACCGCGCGAGCTCGCGCCGGCGGGCGATCGGACCGGCTTCCTGCCAGGCTTCCAGGACGTCCGCCGGGATGTTGGCCACCTCGGCCCGGATCGCCCGGTCGAGCGCCCCGTGGTCCTCGTAGTCCTCGTGGTCCCCGTGGTCCTCGTGGTCCTCGTGTGCCTTTGCCCCGCGATCCCCGGTTTCCCCCGCCGACAGCACGGCGCGGGCCCGCTCGACGGCGAAGTCGGTCAGGCCCTGGCGCAGGTCGGTCACCCGGTCGAGGTGCTCCGCCGTCAGTGCCCGGATCCGCTCGGTCAGTTCCGCCGAGCTCTGCAGGGCCACCGACAGGAAGAGGGTCTCCTTGTCCGCGAAGTGGTTGTAGACCGTCCGCTTGGACACCCCGGCCTCGGCCGCGATGGCGTCCATGCCGGCCCGGACGTACCCCTCCCGCCCGAAGACCGTGGTCGCGGCCCGGGTGATCGCCCTGCGTTTCTCCGGCCGTCCCGCTCCGCCCGTGGTCGCCACGGTCCTCTCCTCCTCCGCCGGCGCGTCGTCCGGCCCGCTCGGAAACCGTCCGGCCGGGTTCGTCCGGGGCCACGACGAACCCGGACTTGCCACCGAACAGGCGTGCTCTATGCTGCGTACGACTTCTACACCCGTGTAGAGGTGAAACGGAAGCGTCCCTCCCCGACCGCGGGGCGGCCGGGTCCGCGAGGAACCGGCCGGCCGGATACCGGCGTCCGGAACGGCAGCGCCACGAACGGACTCGCGGACCGACGGAACAAGGAACCGAAGGGCCGGCCGACGGGACCGGGCGCACGCGCCACGGCGGCGCGCGGAACACGGGAACACCGGGGTGAGGGTGTGGCGGGGCAGCGAGGACGGTCCAGCGACCAGCGGACGCGCCGACGGGCGGCGGACCGGCCGGTCGGACACCCACGCCCGCTGCCCGGCGGCCCCGCACTGCCCGCGGCCCTCGCCCTCGGGCTGCCGCTGGCCGGCGCCGCGTTCGACGAACTCTCCGGCTCCGGCCCGGGTCCGGCCTTCGCCGCGGCCGCCGTGCTCGGCACCGGCCTGGCGGCGGCGTTGAGCGGCCGCAACGGCTGGTGGTGGGTGCTCGCCGCCTCGCCGCTGGTCGTCCTGGGCGTGACGGCCGTCGTCGAACTGGCCGCCCACCGCGACCGGTACCGGGGCAAGGGCCTGGCCACCGGCGCCGCGAAGTGGGTGGTGCACGGCTTTCCCGTGATGGCCGGGGCCGCGGTCGCGGCCGTCATCGTGATCGCGGTCCGGCTGGTCCGGGCGAGGAGGAGGCAGCATGGCTGACAACGCCGGGACCGACGGCGGCGGCGCGGCCCGCCGCCCCTCCCCCCTGCTGGTGGCGGGCCGGGTGCTGGCCTGCACCGTCGGTCTGGCGGTGTTCGCCGCCAGCGGGGTGGTCTGGTACGAGTACAAGCAGCTCACCGACGGGATGACCACCTCCGGTGTGATCGCCGAGACCAAGAAGGACGCGCCCAAGCACCTCGACAACTCGGTCAACCTGCTGCTGATCGGCCTGGACAGCCGCAAGAACATGGACGGTTCGGACATCGACCCGGCGTTCGTCCAGGACGAGCTGCACGCCGGGCACAGCTCCGACATCGGCGGCTACAACACCAACTCGCTGATCCTGCTGCACATACCGGCGAACGGCGGCAAGGTGCAGGCCGTCTCGATACCCCGCGACGACTACGTGATGACCTACAACGCCGACGGCTCCCAGCTGGGCATGGCCAAGATCAAGGAGGCCTACGGCGCGGCCAAGGACAAGGCCGACCCCGGCCTGCGCGCCAAGGGCCTCAAGGGCGCCGATCTGGAGAAGGCCGGCCGGGACATCGGCCGCGCGGCCACCATCCGCACCGTGCAGAAGTTCCTCGACCAGCCCATCGACCACATCGCCGAGGTCAACCTGATGGGCTTCTACGACATCGCCAAGGCCCTCCAGCCGATCGAGGTCTGCCTCACCCACGACACCAAGGACCCGGCCATGGAGGGCCAGGGCTCCGGCGCCGACTTCCACAAGGGCATCAACAAGCTCGACGCCTCGCAGGCGCTCTCCTTCGTCCGCCAGCGTCACAACCTCGACGGCCCGGACGGCAACACCGGCGACTTCGCCCGCACCCACCGCCAGCAGGCCTTCATATCCTCCGTGGTGCACAACCTCAAGCAGAAGGGCGTCATCGGCGACCTGGGCAAGATGCAGGAGCTGATGGGCGTGATGCAGAAGGACCTCGTCATCGACAACGAGTGGAACGTCCTCGACTTCGCCCAGCAGGCCCCCAACCTCACCGGCGGCAACGTCGAGTTCAACACCCTGACCTTCGACGGGTTCGGCACCAGGAACGGCCAGGACGTCAACCTGGTGACCCCGGCGAAGGTCCAGAAGGTGGTCAAGCAGCTCTTCGGCTACGCCGACGCCGCCCCGGCCGCCGCTCCGGCCGACCCTGGCGGCGCTTCCGCCGCGCCCGGCGCCCAGGCTCCCGCCGCCCCGCCGGCCGCCACCACGCCCCCGGCCGTCGCCGGGCCCGTCACCGTGGACGTCTACAACGCCTCCTCGGCCGCCGGGGTCACCTCCGCCGCCGAGGCCAAGGCCCTCGCCGGGCTGGGCTTCAAGGAGGGCCGCACCGGCCCGGCCGCCACCCGGCCGAAGACCACCACCGTCACCTACGGCAAGGGCGCCAAGGAGGCCGCCGGGCAGGTCGCGGCCCGCTACGGCGTGACCGCCACCGAGTCCGCGGCCACCGCCGCCGACCACGTCACCGTGACCCTCGGCACCGCCTTCACCGGCGTGGCCGCCGACCAGCCCGCGGCTCCGGCCGGCGCCGCCCCCGGCGCCCCGGCCGACCCGGCCGCCGCGCTGCCCATGCAGGGCCCCGCCGTCGACGCCCAGTCCGACGGCGGGATCCCCTGCGTCTACTGACGCGCACCGCACCGGCCTCCGAGGGAGGCTCCCCGCCCGGGGAGCCTCCCTCCGCCGTTCCCGGCCCGGAGGGGTCTTCGCGGAAACCCCTGGCGCAATTCTCCGTACTATGTATAGTGTACTGCGTACGGGATAACCGCCCGGGCGCTGACGAAAGGGTTCTCCGCCTTGCAGATCACCAGGACCGCCGTCTCCCTGACCGTCGAGGACGTCACCACCTCCGCCGCCTTCCTCCAGCGGCACTTCGGCTACACCGAGGAGATGTCGGCCGACGGCTTCGTCTCCCTCGGACACCCGGGCGGCGGGGTCGACGTCGTCTACCTCCGGCGCGGCCTCGAAGTCCTGCCGGAGGAGCAGCGCCACCGGACCGCGGACGGCGTCGCGCTCGCGTTCGTCGTCGAGGACATCGCCGCCGAGGAGCGGCGACTGCGCGAGGAGGGGGTCGTGATCACCCTGCCGCTGCGCGAGGAGCCGTGGGGCGAGAAGATCTTCCAGGTCGCCGACCCGAACGGGGTGGTGATCGAGCTGGTCGAGTGGGCCGAGAAGCAGTGAACGAGCGATAGAACGACGACGGCGCCCCCGTCCCGGCCGGGACGGGGGCGCCGTTCGCGCCGGTGGACGGTCAGTCCACCGTCCAGGTGTCGCCGCCGGCGAGCAGGGCGGCAAGGTCGCCCCGGCCGCTCCGGGCCTCGGCGGCGGCCAGCTGCTCGGCCATCAGCTCGTCGTAGACCGGCCGCCGGACGTCGCGCAGCACACCGATCGGAGTGTGGTGCAGGGTGTCCGCGTCGGCGATCCGGGAGAGCGCGAAGGCGGTGGCGGGGCCGGCCGCGTGGGCGTCGTGGACCAGGACGTCCGCCTCGTTCGCCGCGGTGACCGGGGCGGTGAACAGCTCGCCGTCCGGGCCGCGGAAGACGCCGTTCGCCAGGTCCGCGCCGAAGCGGACGGGCTTCCCGTGCTCCAGCCGGATCAGCGCCTCGTCGCGGCTGCCGGCGTCCTTCAGCACCTCGAAGGCGCCGTCGTTGAAGATGTTGCAGTTCTGGTAGATCTCCACCAGCGCCGTTCCCTCGTGCTCGGCGGCCGCCCGCAGCACCGACTGGAGGTGCTGGCGGTCCGAGTCGAGGGTGCGGGCGACGAAGGTGGCCTCGGCGCCGATCGCCAGCGACAGCGGGTTGAACGGCGCGTCCAGCGAGCCCATCGGGGTGGACTTGGTGATCTTGCCGAGCTCACTGGTGGGCGAGTACTGCCCCTTGGTCAGGCCGTAGATACGGTTGTTGAACAACAGGATCTTCAGATTGACGTTCCGCCGCAGGGCATGGATCAGGTGGTTGCCGCCGATCGACAGCGCGTCGCCGTCACCGGTCACCACCCAGACGCTCAGGTCCTGGCGCGCGGTGGCCAGCCCCGTCGCGATCGCCGGCGCCCGGCCGTGGATCGAGTGCACTCCGTAGGTGTTCATGTAGTACGGGAAGCGCGAGGAGCAGCCGATGCCCGAGACGAACACCGTGTTCTCGCGCTTGATGCCCAGCTCCGGCATGAAGGACTGGACCGCCGCCAGGATCGCGTAGTCCCCGCAGCCCGGGCACCAGCGCACCTCCTGGTCGGTCTTGAACTCCTTGGCGCTCTGCGGCCCTTCGGCCTTGGGAACCAGCCGCAACGACGGGAAGGCGTGCTCGCTCACCGGTGGTCCTCCTCGTCCAGGGTGCCGATCGCGGCCGACAGCACGTCCGCCAACTGGGCGGCCTTGAAGGGCAGTCCGCGCACCTGGTTGTAGGACTCGGCGTCCACCAGGTACTTCGCCCGCAGCAGCAGGGCCAGCTGGCCCAGGTTCATCTCGGGAACGATGATCTTCTCGTAACTCCGCAGCACCGAGCCCAGGTTGGCCGGGAACGGATTGAGGTTGCGCAGGTGCGCCTGCGCGACCTCGCCGCCGTCCGCGCGCACCCGGCGCACCGCGGCGGTGATCGGCCCGTAGGTCGAGCCCCAGCCGAGCACCAGCACCCGGGCGTCGCCCGTCGGGTCGTCCACCTCGACCGGCTTGACCGTGATGCCGTCGATCTTGGCCTGCCGGGTGCGGACCATGAAGTCGTGGTTGGCCGGGTCGTAGGAGATGTTGCCGGTGCCGTCCTGCTTCTCGATGCCGCCGATCCGGTGCTCCAGACCGGACGTGCCGGGCAGCGCCCAGGGCCTGGCCAGCGTCCGCGGATCGCGCAGGTACGGCCAGAAGGCGCCGTCCTCGCGGTTCGGACCGGTGGCGAACGCCGGGTCGATCTCCGGCAGTTCGTCGACGGCGGGGATCCGCCACGGCTCCGAGCCGTTGGCCAGGTAGCCGTCCGAGAGCAGGAACACCGGCGTGCGGTAGGTGACCGCGATCCGGGCCGCCTCCAACGCGGCGTCGAAGCACTCCGCGGGCGTGGCCGGGGCGACGATCGGCACCGGCGCCTCGCCGTTGCGGCCGAACATCGCCTGCAGCAGGTCCGCCTGCTCGGTCTTGGTCGGCAGGCCGGTGGACGGGCCACCGCGCTGGATGTCCACGACCAGCAGCGGCAGTTCGAGCGAGACGGCCAGGCCGATCGTCTCGGACTTCAGCGCGACCCCCGGCCCGGAGGTGGTGGTCACCCCGAGCGCGCCGCCGAAGGCCGCGCCCAGCGCCGCGCCGATCCCGGCGATCTCGTCCTCCGCCTGGAAGGTGCGCACCCCGAAGTTCTTGTGCCGGCTCAGCTCGTGCAGGATGTCCGAGGCCGGGGTGATCGGGTACGAGCCCAGGTACAGCGGAAGGCCCGAGCGCTGCGCCGCGGCGATCAGCCCGTAGGACAGCGCGAGGTTCCCGGAGATGTTGCGGTAGCGCCCGGCCGGGAGCCTGGCCGGCGGCACCTCGTAGGAGACGGCGAAGGACTCCGTGGTCTCGCCGAAGTTCCAGCCCGCCCGGAAGGCGCTGATGTTCGCCTCGGCGATCTGCGGCTTCTTGGCGAACTTGGTGCGCAGGAACGACTCCGTTCCGTGCGTGGGCCGGTGGTACATCCAGGACAGCAGGCCCAGGGCGAACATGTTCTTCGCCCGCTCCGCGTCCTTGCGGGCCAGGCCGCTGTCCTTGAGCGCCTCCAGGGTCAGCGTGGTCAGCGGCACCTTGTGCAGGTGGAAGCCGTCCAGCGAACCGTCGGTCAGCGGGTCCGCCGGGTAACCGACCTTGGCCAGCGCCCGCTTGGTGAACTCGTCGGTGTTGACGATGATCTCGGCGCCGCGCGGCAGGTCCGGCAGGTTCGCCTTCAGCGCGGCGGGGTTCATCGCGACCAGTACGTTCGGGGCGTCGCCCGGGGTCAGGATGTCGTGGTCCGCGAAGTGCAGCTGGAACGAGGAGACACCCGGCAGGGTGCCGGCGGGCGCCCGGATCTCGGCCGGGAAGTTCGGCAGCGTGGAGAGGTCGTTGCCGAAGGACGCCGTCTCCGAGGTGAACCGGTCACCGGTCAGCTGCATGCCGTCACCGGAGTCGCCGGCGAAGCGAATGATCACCCGATCGAGTCTGCGGATCGGCTTGCCCGGCTTCACCGGAGGGCCGCCCGGGGCGGGCGGTCCGGCGGGCGCCGCGGAACCCGCCCGCACGTCGCCGCTCCCGGCGCGGGCCTCGCCGCCGTCCGGGCCGTCCACTGCTTCTGACTGATCGACCTGACTGGTCACTGCCGCGGACCTCCTCGTGGGCGCACCACCGCGGGCGCGGCCCCGTGCCCCGTCCGCCTGGTGCACCTCTCGCATCCTATGTGGGCCGACACGACGGCGGCCGGAACCACGGCAGGTATTTCACCGGCCCGCAGCTGCACCGCACATGGGTCAACGTCCGCCCGCCGGAGATCATTCCGGCTCGGACGGGCGGGCGAGGGCGTTCACGGGCGCGTGGCCGAGATGCGCTCCCGGGGCGCGCGCCCCCGGGAGGCGGGCGGCGGGTCCGGAGGCGTCAGGAGTTGAGGTAGGTGAGCACGGCCAGCACCCGGCGGTGGTCCTCCGCGCTCTGGGCCAGGCCCAGCTTGAGGAAGATGTTGCTGACGTGCTTCTCCACCGCGCCGTCGGAGACCACCAGCTGCCTGGCCACCGCGGCGTTGGTGCGGCCCTCCGCCATCAGCCCGAGCACCTCGCGCTCGCGCGGCGTGAGATTGGCCAGAACGTCGCCCTTACGGCTGCGGCTGAGCAGCTGCTGCACCACCTCGGGGTCCAGCGCGGTGCCGCCCTCGGCGACCCGGACCACCGCGTCGGCGAACTCGCGCACCTCGGCGACCCGGTCCTTGAGCAGGTAGCCCACCCCCCGGGTGGAGCCGGCCAGCAGCTCCGAGGCGTAGCGCTCCTCCACGAACTGCGACAGCACCAGCACGCCCAGCTGCGGGTAGCGGCCGCGCAGCTCCACGCAGGCGCGCAGGCCCTCGTCGGTGTGGCTCGGGGGCATCCGCACGTCGGAGACCACGACGTCCGGGAGCGCGTCGGCCGCCGCCAGGTCGTGGATGGTCTTCACCAGGGCGTCGCCGTCCCCCACCCCGGCCACGACCTCCAGGCCGCGGTCGGTGAGCAGCCGGGTCAGTCCCTCCCTGAGCAGTACGGAGTCCTCGGCGATGACGACGCGACGCATAACGACCTTCCCGGCAGGCGTGTGCTGACGGGAGTCAGTCTCCCCCATTCGGGGTCGTGCCCGAGGCCGGACCCGGAACCCCCGGGCCGGACCGCGTCGCGGCCCGGCGGACGGGACGGGCCCGCCGGCCCGGACGGCCCCGCCGGGGCTCACATGGTGCGGATCGCCACCGCGTCGCAGAGGCCTTCCAGCGCGGCCTTCGCCGCGCAGTCCGGCAGCGGGGCGAGCAGCGCCCGGGCCTCCTCGGCCCTGCGCAGCGTCTCGGCGCGGGCGCGCTGCAGCGCGGGGTGGGCCCGCAGCAGGCGCAGCGCCTCGGCGTGCAGGTCGTCGTCGGAGAGGTCCTGGTCGAGCAGTTCGCGCAGCCGGGTGTCGTCCGGGTCGGCCGGGTCGGCGGGCATCTGCTGCAGCAGCAGGGTCGGCAGGGTCGGCACGCCCTCGCGCAGGTCGGTGCCGGGCGTCTTGCCGGACTCGTGGCCGTCGCTGGCGATGTCGAGCACGTCGTCGGCCAGCTGGAAGGCGATGCCGATCCGCTCGCCGAACTCGCCGAGGGTGTCGACCAGCTCGCGCTCGGCACCGGCCATCAGCGCTCCTATCCGGCAGGAGACGGCGATCAGCGAGCCGGTCTTGCCCTCCAGGACGTCCAGGTAGTGCAGCAGCGGGTCCATCTCCGGACCGGGGCCGCGGGTCTCCAGGATCTGGCCGGTGACCAGCCGCTCGAAGGCCTCGGCCTGCATCCGCACGGCCTCCGGGCCGAGGTCGGCGAGCACCTGGGAGGCGCGGGAGAACAGGAAGTCGCCGGTGAGGATGGCGACCGAGTTGTCCCAGCGGGAGTTGGCGCTCGGCGCACCGCGGCGCACCGGGGCCTCGTCCATGACGTCGTCGTGGTAGAGCGTGGCCAGGTGGGTCAGCTCGACCACCACGGCGGCGGGCACCACACCGGGCGCGCCCGGGTCGCCGAACTGGGCCGCCAGCAGCAGGAGCAGCGGACGGAAGCGCTTGCCGCCGGCTTCGAGGAGGTGACTCGCGGTGACGGTGATGAACGGGACGTCGCTCTTGACGGCCTCACCGAGCGCCGCCTCCACCGCGTCCAGTCCGGCCTGGACGTCCCGGGTCAGGTCGCGGTCCTGCACGCTGAGCCCGAAGGGTTCCACGACGGTCACGAAGACCACTCCTCTGTCCCTGGTCGATCTAGCGGCCTGGTCCCTGAGTGCCGCCGCTGGCCATACAGGCAGGGTATCCGGTCGCGAGTGGATCACTGCACGGGCGTGCGGATCCTGTCATGATCGGGCCTGATGCCCTGGTCAGGACGGCTGCGCGGAGCGGACGGCGGTGGGGGCGAATTCGGTTGGAAATAAAGGTGGAAGAGCTCTCGGAACTCCCCCGGCCCCGGTTCCCGACAAAGACCCGTCCGGGCCGCGCGTACTGGGCGCGGCCCGGACGGGCCCTGGTCGGGAGCGGTGGGCGTAAAGATCAGCGCACGAACAGCGAGGCCTTGGACGCGAGGTCGAGGAAGTACTGCGGCAGCAGTCCGAGACCCAGCGTGACCAGCACCCCCACCCCGATCGCGGTCGCCGTGAAGGGGCTCGGAATCGCCACCGTGGGGCCGCCCGGCTGCGGATCCGAGAAGAACATCAGCACGATGACCCTGATGTAGAAGAACGCGGCCACCGCCGAGCTCAGCACACCGACGACCACCAGCGGGGTCGCCCCCCCGCTGGCCGCGGCCTGGAAGACCGCGAACTTCCCGGTGAACCCGGAGGTCAGCGGAATCCCGGCGAAGGCCAGCAGGAACAGCGCGAACACCGCGGCCACCAGCGGCGAGCGCCGCCCGAGCCCGGCCCAGCTGGACAGGTGGGTCGCCTCGCCCTTGGAGTCCCGCACCAGGGTGACCACCGCGAACGCCCCGAGCGTCACGAAGGCGTACGCCAGCAGGTAGAACAGCACCGAGGAGATGCCCTGCTTGTTGACGGCGATCACGCCGGTCAGGATGAACCCGGCGTGCGCGATCGAGGAGTACGCCAGCAGGCGCTTGACGTCCTGCTGGGTCACCGCGAGCACCGCGCCCACCACCATGGTGAGGATCGCGACGCCCCACATCACCGGGCGCCAGTCCAGCCGCAGGCCCGGGAAGGCCACGTAGAACAGCCGCAGGAAGGCCCCGAAGGCCGCGACCTTGGTGGCCGCCGCCATGAAGCCCGTCACCGGGGTCGGCGCGCCCTGGTAGACGTCCGGGGTCCAGGAGTGGAAGGGGACGGCGCCGACCTTGAACAGCAGGCCCACCGCCAGCATCGCCAGGCCGGTCAGCACCAGCGCGTCGCTCTGGGTGGTGCTCAGCTGCGCGGGGGTGGTCATCGCCTTGCCGGAGATGACGTCCCCGATGTCGCCGAGCCGCACGCTGCCCGCGTAGCCGTACAGCAGCGCGGTGCCGAACAGGAAGAACGCCGAGGCGAAGGCGCCGAGCAGGAAGTACTTGACCGCCGCCTCCTGGGAGAGCAGCCGGCGGCGCCGGGCCAGGGCGCACAGCAGGTACAACGGCAGCGAGAAGACCTCCAGCGCCACGAACATGGTCAGCAGGTCGTTGGCGGCCGGGAACAGCAGCATGCCGCCGACCGCGAACATGGTGAGCGGGAAGACCTCGGTGGTGGCGAAGCCGGCCCGGACCGCGGCCCGCTCCTGCTCGCCGCCGGGGGTGGCGGCGGCCTGGGCGGCGAACGCGTCCGCGGGCAGGCCGCCCGCCTTGGGCTCCAGCCGCCGCTCGGCGTAGGTGAGCACCGCGACCGCGGAGGCCAGCAGGATCACGCCCTGGAGGAACAGCGCCGGGCCGTCCATCGCGACCGTCTCCATGGCCAGCAGGTCGATCCGGGTGAAGCCGTGGCTCTGCGCGGCCAGCACCACCACGGCGACGAAGGCGCCGACCAGGCCGCCCAGGGCGAGCGTCACCTGGGTCCAGTGCCGGTACCGGCGGGGCACGAAGGCCTCCACCAGGACACCGGCCACGGCGGCCGCGAACACCACGAGCATCGGGGAGAGCCGGCCGTACTCGATGTGCGGCGCGGGGATGCCCGCGGTGTTGCCGCCGGCGGCGGCGAGCATTGCGGTGGCGCTCACTTCTGCTCACCTCCTGAGGTGGCGGCGACCGGGTGGGCCGGTGCCGGGTCGGTCTGGTGGACCTGCGAGAGCGTCGCGTTCACCGAGGGGTTGACCAGGTCGGTGAGCGGCTTGGGGTAGACGCCGAGCAGGATGGTCAGCGCCACCAGCGGGCCGACCACGGCGAGTTCGCGGGCCTTGAGGTCGGGCATCGCGCGGACCCCGTCCCGCACCGGGCCGGTCATGGTGCGCTGGTACAGCAGCAGGGCGTAGAGCGCGGCCAGCACGATGCCGAAGGTGGCCACGACTCCGATCGCCGGGTAGCGGGTGAAGGTGCCCACCAGGACCAGGAACTCGCTGACGAACGGGGCGAGTCCGGGCAGCGACAGGGTGGCCAGGCTTCCGATCAGGAACGTGCCGGCGAGCACCGGGGCGACCTTCTGCACGCCGCCGTAGTCGGCGATCAGGCGCGAGCCGCGCCGGGAGATCAGGAAGCCGGCCACCAGCATCCACGCCGCCGTGGACAGCCCGTGGTTGACCATGTAGAGGGTGGCGCCGCTCTGGCCCTGACTGGTCAGCGCGAAGATCCCCATGATGATGAAGCCGAAGTGCGAGATCGAGGCGTACGCCACCAGTCGCTTGATGTCCTTCTGGCCGACGGCCAGCAGCGCGCCGTAGACGATCCCGATCAGCGCGAGGACCAGGATCGCCGGGGCGAAGGTCTTCGAGGCGCCCGGGAACAGTCCGAGGCAGAAGCGCAGCATCGCGAAGGTGCCGACCTTGTCCACCACGGCGGTGATCAGCACCGCGGTGCCGGCGGTGGACTCGCCCATCGCGTTCGGCAGCCAGGTGTGCAGCGGCCACAGCGGGGCCTTCACCGCGAAGGCGAAGAAGAAGCCCAGGAACAGCGCCTTCTCGGCGGTGCCGGACAGCCGGAGCCGGCCGTCGGCGATCGCCGAGGTCAGCGTCGGCAGGTCGAAGGTGCCGAAGCCCTGGTCCTGCGCGATCACGTACAGGCCGATCACGGCGGCCAGCATCACCAGGCCGCCGAGCAGGTTGTAGAGCAGGAACTTCACGGCCGCGTAGGAGCGCTGGCGGGACGAATCGGGGCCGCCCGCGCGGTCCCCGAAGCCACCGATCAGGAAGTACATCGGGATCAGCATGGCTTCGAAGAACACGTAGAACACGAAGACGTCGGTGGCGTAGAAGGAGACGATCACCATCGCCTCCACCGCCAGGATCAGGGCGAAGAAGCCCTGGGTGCGGCGCCTGTTCTCGAAGGTGCCGTCCGGCCCGGCGGGCCCCGGGTCGGCGTCGTGCCAGGAGGCGAGGATCACCAGCGGCACGAGCACGGCGGTCAGCAGGGCGAGCACGGCGCCGATGCCGTCCACGCCGAGCGAGAAGGTGATGCCGAAGGAGCGGATCCAGCTGTACGACTCGGTCAGCTGGAAGCGGTCGCCGTGCGGCTCGAACCGCGTCGCCACCACGGCGGCCAGCACCAGGGTGACGGCCGAGGCGCCCAGCGCGACGGCCTTGGTGGTCCGGCGCCGGCTCTCGGAGGACCCGGCGGGCAGCGCGGCCGTCAGCACCGCACCGGCCGCCGGGACGGCACAGGTGGCGGTCAGGAGCACCGTCATGGCCGGCCTCCCCGACGCGTATCAGGACGAGTCATCACGTGGACCTCATCAGGAGAGTCGTGGCGACCAGCACCAGCGTGCCGCCGAACATGGAGAGCGCGTACGAGCGGACGAAGCCGTTCTGGACCCGCCGCATCCGGCCGGAGAGCCCGCCGATCGCGGCGGCCAGGCCGTTGACCACGCCGTCCAGGCCGCGGCTGTCGAAGAACACCAGCGCCGCGGCGAGCGCCGAGCCCGGCCGCACCAGCACCGCGTGGTTGAAGTCGTCCTGCAGCAGGTCGCGGCGGGCGGCCCGGGTGAGCGGGGAGCCGACCGGCGGCACCACCGGGACCGGCGAGCGCCCGTACATCAGGTAGGCGAGGCCGACGCCGGCCAGCATGCAGGCCGTGGTCAGCAGGGTGACCGTCAGCGGGGCGAGCGGGGAGTTGCCCTCGTCGTGCCCGGTGACCGGCTCCAGCCACTTCAGGAAGGAGTCGTTGAAGGCGAACAGCCCGCCCGCGAAGACCGAGCCGACGGCCAGCAGGACCATCGGAACGGTCATCGTCCGGGGCGACTCGTGCGGGTGCGGGGCGTTGCCGTCGCCGTCCGGTTGCCAGCGCTTCTCCCCGAAGAAGGTCAGCACCATCACCCGGGTCATGTAGAACGCGGTGACCGCCGCACCGACCAGCGCGCACAGCCCGAGGATCCAGCCCTCGGTGCCACCCTTGGCGAACGCCGCCTCGATGATCTTGTCCTTGGAGAAGAAGCCGGACAGGCCGGGGAAGCCGATGATCGCCAGATAGCCCAGGCCGAAGGTCACGAAGGTGACCGGCATGTACTTCCGCAGGCCGCCGTAGTGACGCATGTTCACCTCGTCGTTCATGCCGTGCATGACCGACCCGGCGCCGAGGAACAGCCCGGCCTTGAAGAAGCCGTGGGTCACCAGGTGCATGATCGCGAAGGCGTAGCCGATCGGGCCGAGCCCGGCCGCCAGCACCATGTAGCCGATCTGCGACATGGTCGAGCCGGCCAGCGCCTTCTTGATGTCGTCCTTGGCGCAACCGACGATCGCACCGAACAGCAGCGTGACCGCGCCGACCACCACCACGGCGGTCTGCGCGTCCGGAGCCAGGTCGAAGACCGCCGAGGAGCGGGTGATCAGGTAGACGCCCGCGGTCACCATGGTGGCCGCGTGGATCAGCGCCGACACCGGGGTCGGGCCCTCCATCGCGTCCCCGAGCCAGGACTGCAGCGGCACCTGCGCCGACTTGCCGCAGGCCGCCAGCAGCAGCATCAGGCCGATCGCCGTCAGCTTGCCCTCGCTCGCCTGGTGGGCGCCGCCGAAGACCGGATCGAAGGCGAAGGAGCCGAACTCGACGAACATCAGCATGATCGCGATGGACAGGCCCATGTCGCCGACCCGGTTGACGATGAAGGCCTTCTTGGCCGCCGTCGCCGCGCTCGGCTTGTGCTGCCAGAAGCCGATCAGGAGGTACGAGGCCAGGCCGACGCCCTCCCAGCCGAAGTACAGCAGCAGGTAGTTGTCCGCGACCACCAGCAGCAGCATGGCGGCCAGGAACAGGTTCAGGTACGCGAAGAAGCGGCGCCGGCGCTCGTCGTGCGCCATGTAGCCGA
Organism: Kitasatospora sp. NPDC002543; assembly: GCF_053594915.1. Taxonomy (NCBI): domain Bacteria; kingdom Bacillati; phylum Actinomycetota; class Actinomycetes; order Kitasatosporales; family Streptomycetaceae; genus Kitasatospora; species Kitasatospora sp. NPDC002543. Next base: position 23,965 of record NZ_JBSFWR010000001.1, read on the forward strand.
CCGAGTAGAGGTGGATCAGCGTGCCGACGCCCGTGATCAGCAGGACGAAGGTCATCGACAGCTGGTCGAGCCGGAAGGCGACGTCGGCCTGGAAGCCGTTCACCGGGATCCAGCTGAACAGGTGCACGCCGACCGCCCGGTGCTCGGCGTCACGGCCGAGCATGTCCGAGAACAGGGCCAGGCCGAAGCCGAACGAGAGCGCCGCGAGCGCGGTGGCCAGCCAGTGGCCGTACCGGTCCAGCGCCCGGCCGCCGAGCAGCAGCAGGGCGGCGCCGGCCAGGGGAGCCGCCACCAGCAGCGGAATGAGAGAGTTCACCGAGGCCCTCCGCCTACAGCTTCATCAGATTGCTGTCGTCGACCGAAGCGGAGTGCCTGGTCCGGAAGATGGAGACGATGATGGCGAGGCCGACCACGACCTCGGCCGCCGCGACCACCATCGTGAAGAACGCGATGATCTGGCCGTCCAAGGTCCCGTGCAGCCTGGAGAAGGTCACCAGGGCGAGGTTCGAGGCGTTCAGCATCAGCTCCACGCACATGAACAGCACGATCGCGTTGCGCCGGATCAGCACGCCGGACGCGCCGATGGTGAACAACAGGGCCGACAGGTAGAGGTAGTTGACCGGGTTCACTCCGCGCCCTCCTCGTCGGCCGGGTGCTTCACGTTGTTCGCCGGCACCGGCCCGCCGTTCGCCGGCCCCCGGTCGCCGTTCGCGGGCACCGGGCCGCCGTTCACGGGCACCGGTTCCAGCGACTTGCGCGGGACCGTCACGGCCGGCCGCTCCGAGGACGGACGGCCCAGCCAGTCCGCCGTGGTGTTCTCCAGCTCCGCCATCCGCCGCAGCATCGCCTGGCTGACGTCCCGGACCTGGCCGCGCTCGCGCAGCGTCGCCATCACCGAGTCCTCGGCGATCGTGCCGTCCGGCAGCAGCCCCGGGACGTCCACCGCGTTGTGCCGCGCGTACACGCCCGGCGCCGGCAGCGGCGGCACCTGGATGTTGTCCCTGATCCGCTGCTCCGCCAGCTCCCGCTGCGTCTTCGGCGCCTTCACGTGCTCCCGGTGGGTGAGCACCATCGCGCCGATCGCCGCGGTGATCAGCAGCGCGCCGGTGACCTCGAAGGCCCACACGTACCGGGTGAAGATCAGCCGGGCCAGGCCCGGCACGTTGCCCTCGGCGTTCGCCTCGGCCAGCCCGGTGAAGTGGTTCAGCCTGGCGTTGGCGATCCCGGCGATCAGCAGCACGCCGAAGCCCAGCCCGCACAGCGCCGCGGCGACCCGCTGGCCCTTCAGCTGCTCCTTGAGGGAGTCCTCGCTGGTGACGCCGACCAGCATCACCACGAACAGGAACAGCATCATGATCGCGCCGGTGTAGACCACGATCTGCACCACGCCCAGGAACACCGCCCCCTGGGCCATGTAACAGACCGCCAGCGCCAGCATGGTGGCCGCCAGGCAGAGCGCGCTGTGCACGGCCTTGCGCATCAGCACCATGCCCAGCGCTCCACCGACCGCGATCACCGCGAGCACCCAGAACTGGACGGCCTCACCCGTGGAGGTCGTCCCGGCCGCTTCCGCCAGTCGCGCGATCACTGCCGCACCTCCTTCTCCCGGTCGGTGCGCTCCTGCTGGACCGTCCCCGGCGCCGCCGCGGTGACCTCGCCCCGGTAGTACGCGCCCTCGTCGGTGCCCGGGAAGATCGCGTGCGGGGTGTCGACCATGCCCTCGGACAGGCCCACCAGCAGCTGCTCCTTGGTGAAGATCAGGTCCCGCCGGGAGGAGTCGGCCAGCTCGTACTCGTTGGTCATCGTCAGCGCCCTGGTCGGGCAGGCCTCGATGCAGAGCCCGCACAGGATGCAGCGGGCGTAGTTGATCTGGTAGACCACGCCGTAGCGCTCACCCGGGGAGTAGCGCTCCTCGTCCCGGTTGTCCGCGCCCTCCACGTAGATCGCGTCGGCCGGGCAGGCCCACGCGCACAGCTCGCAGCCGACGCACTTCTCCAGGCCGTCCGGGTGCCGGTTCAGCTGGTGGCGGCCGTGGAAGCGCGGAGCGGTGGGCTTCTTCTGCTCCGGGTACTGCTCGGTGAGCCGCTTCTTGAACATGGCCTTGAAGGTCACGCCGAAGCCGGCGGCCGGGCCGAGGACCGACGGACGGTCGTCCCGCTCGGCGCGGCCCGTTCGATCGGACTGGTCGGACATCTCGGTTCAGCTCCCTTCGGAATGGTCGGCCCCGTTGAGGGCGTCCTGGAGTTGCTTCGGGGCGCGGCTGCGCCGGCGCGGCACCGGCGGAAGCACCTGGCCGGGCAGCGGCGGGACGGGGTAGCCGCCCGCCATCGGGTCGAACTCGGCCTTGGGCGGCGCCTCTTCGGGCTCCGGCTGCTTGCGCACGAAGTCCCGCAGCAGCGCCAGCAGCAGCACCACCCCGACCGGGGCGCCGACGTACAGCACCACCTCGCCGAAGCCGTAGCCCTCGTTGCGCAGCGCCCGCACGCTCGCGATCAGCACCAGCCACACCAGCGAGACCGGGATCAGCACCTTCCAGCCCAGCTTCATGAACTGGTCGTAGCGGAGCCGGGGCAGCGTGCCGCGCAGCCAGATGAAGAAGAACAGCAGCAGCTGGATCTTCAACGTGATCCACAGCATCGGCCACCAGCCGTGGTTGGCGCCCTCCCAGAAGGTCGACACCGGCCACGGGGCCCGCCAGCCGCCCAGGAAGAGGGTCGAGGCCACCGCCGAGACCGTCACCATGTTCACGTACTCGGCCAGCATGAACATCGCGAACTTCAGCGAGGAGTACTCGGTGTTGAAGCCGCCGACCAGCTCGCCCTCGGCCTCCGGCAGGTCGAACGGCGCCCGGTTGGTCTCGCCGACCATCGCGATGACGTAGACGATGAACGAGACCGGCAGCAGTGCCGCGAACCAGGTCGGTTGTTGGTGCGCCACGATCTCCGAGGTCGACATCGAGCCCGAGTAGATGAACACCGCCGCGAAGGACAGGCCCATCGCGATCTCGTAGCTGATCATCTGCGCGGACGAGCGCAGCCCGCCCAGCAGCGGGTAGGTCGAACCCGAGGACCAGCCCGCCAGCACGATGCCGTAGATGCCCACCGAGGCCGTCGCCAGGATGTACAGCAGGGCGACCGGGAAGTCCGTCAGCTGGAGCGGCGTGCGGGTGCCGAAGATCGACACCTCGTTGCCGGCCGGACCGAACGGGATCACCGCGAAGGCCATGAACGCGGGGATGGCGCAGACGATCGGGGCCAGGATGTAGACCACCTTGTCCGAGCCCTTGACCACCAGGTCTTCCTTCAGCGCCAGCTTCACGCCGTCCGCCAGCGACTGCAGCAGGCCCCACGGGCCGTGCCGGTTGGGCCCGATGCGCAGCTGCATCCAGGCCACCACCTTGCGCTCCCAGACGATCGCGATCAGCACCGTCAGGACCAGGAAGGCGAAGCAGAACACCGCCTTCAGCAGCACCAGCCACCACGGGTCCTGCCCGAAGAAGTGGAGCGTCTCGTACGGCTGCGGAGTCATCGGTCCTCCCCTTCGTCCGCGGTCCCGGCCGTGGTCGCCCCGGTCCGGTCCCGGGCCGCTTCGCCCTGTGCGGGTTCGCCCTGCGGCGCCTCGATCTGCGGCGCCTCGTCCTGCGGCGTCCCGTCCTGCGGTGCCTCGTCCGGTGCGGCCGGTTCCGGTTCGGCCCCGGGCCCGGTCCCGCTGCCGGGCTCGGCCGCGGCGATCGTGACCAGGTGGCCGACGGTGGTGCCGAGCGAGCGGTGGGCGCCGCCCGGCGTGGAGTCCAGCGGGATCCAGACCGTGCGGTCCGGGATCGAGTCGGTGACCTCCAGCGGCAGGGTCAGCGAACCGGCCGGACCGGTCAGCCGCAGCGCGCCGGCCGCCTCGGCGCCGACCTCCTTGGCCGTCTCCGCCGAGATCCGGGCCACCGCCCGGTGCCGGGTGCCCGCCAGGTGCTGGTCCCCCTGCTGCAGCACGCCGTTGTCCAGCAGCAGCCGCCAGCCCGCCAGCACCGCCTGGCCGGCGGCCGGGCGCGGCAGCAGGCCGGGGTGCGCGGCCGGGTCGGCCGGGCGGTCGCCCGTCCAGGGGACGAAGTGGTCCAGTTCCAGCCGGGCCGCCCGGACGTCCGGCAGGCCCAGCCGGTGGCCCAACGCGTCGGCCAGCATGCTCAGCACCCGCAGGTCCGACTGGAGGTGACGGCCCATCTGCTGGTCCGGCTTGAGCGCGGACTCGAACATCCGCACCCGGCCCTCCCAGTCCAGGAAGGTGCCGGCCTTCTCCGCGGCCGCCGCCACCGGCAGCACCACGTCGGCGCGCGCCGTCACCGCGGAGGGCCGCAGCTCCAGCGACACCAGGAACGGCACCGCCGCCAGCGCCTCGTCGGCCAGCGCCGGATCCGGCAGGTCGTCCGGGTCCACGCCGCCGACCAGCAGCGCGTCCAGCTCGCCCGCCGCGGCCGCCGCCAGGATCCCGGTGGTGTCCCGGCCCGGCCGGGACGGCGGTTCGACCCCGCCCCACACCGCGGCCGCCTCCGCCCGGGCCGCCGCGGCGGCCACCGGACGGCCGCCGGGCAGCAGGCCCGGCAGCGCGCCCGCCTCCACGGCGCCGCGCTCACCGGCCCGGCGCGGCACCCAGGCGAGCCTCGCGCCGGTCGCGTGCGCCAGCCGCAGCACGGCCGTCAGCCCGCCCGGGACGGCTGCCAGCCGCTCGCCCGCCAGGATCACCGCACCCGGCGCGCGCAGCAGTTCGGCCGCCCGGCCCGCATCGTCGTTCAGCGGCTCGTCCGCCGCCAGCGCCGCGAACCACTCCGGCTCGGTGCCGGGGGCGGCCGGCAGCAGCGCGCCGCGCAGCTTCGCCAGGCCCCGCGAGCCGAACGCGGCCACCGAGAACACCTTCAGGCCCGTCGCCCGGGTCGCCTTGCGCAGCCGCAGGAAGACGATCGGCGACTCCTCCTCCGGCTCGAAGCCCGCCAGCAGCACCACCGGCGCCCGGTCGAGGTCCTCGTAGGCCACCCCGGTGCCGTCCACGTCGACGCCCCGGCCTGCCACCGCCGCGGCGAGGAAGTCCGCCTCCTCGTCGCTGTGCGGACGGGCCCGGAAGTCGACGTCGTTGGTGCCCAGCACCACCCGCGCGAACTTCCCGTACGCGTAGGCGTCCTCGACCGTCACCCGGCCGCCCGCCAGCACGCCGGCGCGGACCCCGCGCAGCCCCTCGGCCGCCCGGGCCAGCGCCTCCGGCCAGGAGACCGGCACCAGCTCGCCGTCCACCCGCACCAGCGGGGTGGTCAGCCGGTCGCGCTGCTGGGCGTAGCGGAAGGCGAAGCGGCCCTTGTCGCAGTTCCACTCCTCGTTCACCGCCGGGTCCTCGCCGGCCAGCCGGCGCAGCACCTTGCCGCGCCGGTGGTCGGTGCGCTGCGCGCAGCCCGAGGCGCAGTGCTCGCACACGCTCGGCGAGGAGACCAGGTCGAAGGGACGCGAGCGGAACCGGTACGCCGCCGAGGTCAGCGCGCCCACCGGGCAGATCTGGATGGTGTTCCCGGAGAAGTACGACTCGAAGTCGTCCCCCTCGCCGGTGCCGACCTGCTGCAGCGCCCCGCGCTCCACCAGGTCGATGAACGGGTCCCCGGCGATCTGCTGCGAGAAGCGGGTGCAGCGCGCGCACAGCACGCAGCGCTCGCGGTCCAGCAGCACCTGGCTGCTGATCGGCACCGGCTTCTCGTAGGTGCGCTTCATGCCCTCGAAGCGGGAGTCGGCGGCGCCGCTGGTCATCGCCTGGTTCTGCAGCGGGCACTCGCCGCCCTTGTCGCAGACCGGGCAGTCCAGCGGGTGGTTGATCAGCAGCAGCTCCATCACGCCGCGCTGGGCCTTCTCGGCCACCGGCGAGCTGAGCTGGGTGCGCACCACCATGCCCTCGGCCACCGGGATGGTGCAGGAGGCGACCGGCTTGCGCTGGCCCTCGATCTCGACGATGCACTGGCGGCAGGCGCCGGCCGGGTCGAGCAACGGGTGGTCGCAGAAACGCGGGATCTGGGTGCCGATGGTCTCGGCGGCCCGGATCACCAACGTTCCCTTGGGGACCCGCACTTCGACGCCGTCGATGGTGAGCGTGACCAGTTCGACCGCGGTCTCGGAGGCGGTTGGCTCTGTGATCGTCACGCGTGCACCTCCCTTTCGGTGGCGGACTGGTGGCCGGGGCGGGGGCCGTCGGCCCAGACGGTGGAGGCGGCCGGGTCGAACGGGCAGCGGCGCTCGGCCAGGTGCTGCTCGTACTCGGCCCGGAAGTGCTGGAGCGAGGAGACGATCGGGCTGGCCGCGCCGTCGCCCAGCGCGCAGAAGGACTTGCCGTTGATGTTGTCGGCGATGTCGAGGAGCTTCTCCAGGTCCCCGTCGACGCCCTCGCCCGCCTCGATCCGCTTCAGCAGCTGGACCAGCCAGTAGGTGCCCTCGCGGCAGGGCGTGCACTTGCCGCAGGACTCGTGGGCGTAGAACTCCGTCCAGCGGGTGACGGCCCGCACCACGCAGGTGGTCTCGTCGAAGACCTGGAGCGCCTTGGTGCCGAGCATCGAGCCGGCCGCCCCGACGCCCTCGTAGTCCAGCGGGACGTCGAGGTGCTCGTCGGTGAACATCGGGGTGGAGGAGCCGCCCGGGGTCCAGAACTTCAGCCGGTGCCCGGCGCGGACGCCCCCGCTGAGGTCCAGCAGCTGACGCAGCGTGACGCCGAGCGGGGCCTCGTACTGGCCGGGGTTGGTGACGTGGCCGGAGAGCGAGTAGAGCGTGAAGCCCGGGGACTTCTCGGTGCCCAGGGCCTTGAACCACTCCTTGCCGCGGGACAGGATCGGCGGCACCGAGGCGATCGACTCGACGTTGTTGACCACCGTCGGGCAGGCGTACAGGCCGGCGATCGCCGGGAACGGCGGCCGCAGCCTGGGCTGGCCGCGGCGGCCCTCCAGCGAGTCCAGCAGCGCCGTCTCCTCACCGCAGATGTAGGCGCCGGCACCGGCGTGCACGGTGATGTCGAGGTCGACGCCCGAGCCGAGGATGTTCCGGCCCAGCAGCCCCGCCGCGTACGCCTCGGCGACGGCCGCGTGCAGCCGGCGCAGCACCGGGACGACCTCGCCGCGCAGGTAGATGAAGGCGTGGTCGCAGCGGATCGCGTAAGAGGCGATGATCATGCCCTCGATCAGCGCGTGCGGGTTGGCGAACAGCAGCGGGATGTCCTTGCAGGTGCCCGGCTCGGACTCGTCCGCGTTGACCACCAGGTAGTGCGGCTTGCCGTCGTTCTGCGGGATGAACTGCCACTTCATGCCCGTGGGGAAGCCGGCGCCGCCGCGACCGCGCAGCCCTGCGTCCTTGACCAGGGCGATCACGTCGTCCGGCGGCATGGCGAGGGCCGCCTTGAGGCCCTCGTAGCCGTGGTGCCGGCGGTAGGTGTCCAGCGTCCAGGGGCGGCTGTCGTCCCAGGAGTCGGACAGGACCGGGGTGAGCAGCTTCTCGGCCGGCTCGGCGGAGGTCATCACGCCTCGCTCCCTTCCTGGCCTGTACCCGCCTGACGGGGGGATTCCGGGCGGGGGGACTCGGGGCGGGGGGCGACGACCTTGGTGCCGGGGGCACCGGGCAGGGCCTCGCCGCGGGCCAGCCGCAGGCCGGCCAGGGACGGTGCGCCGCCGGCGCCGGACTCGTCGTTGGCACCCGGGCGCTCGTCGGGGAAACCCGCCAGGATCCGGGCGGTCTCCTTGAAGCCGCACAGCCGGGCGCCGCGGGTGGGCCGGACCTCGCGGCCCGCGCGCAGGTCGTCGACCAGCTGCCGGGCGCTGTCCGGGGTCTGGTTGTCGAAGAACTCCCAGTTGACCATCACCACCGGTGCGTAGTCGCAGGCCGCGTTGCACTCGATGTGCTCGATCGAGAGCTCGCCGTCCTCGGTGGTCTCGTTGTTGCGGATGCCCAGGTGCTCCTGGAGCTCGGCGAAGATCTGGTCGCCGCCGAGCACCGCGCACAGCGTGTTGGTGCAGACCCCGACGTGGTACTTCCCGGCCGGACGGCGCCGGTACATGGTGTAGAAGGTCGCGACCGCGGTGACCTCGGCGGTGGTGAGGTCCAGCTGCTCGGCGCAGAAGCGGATCCCGGTCGGGCTGACGAAGCCCTCCTCTGCCTGCACCAGGTGCAGCAGCGGCAGCAGCGCCGACCGGGACTGCGGGTAGCGGGCGATCAGCTCGGCGGCGTCGGCGGCCAGCCTGGCGTGCACCTCCTCGGGGTACGGTGCGGCCGGCAGTGCCGGCAGTCCGAGTTCGACGTTGGTCACCGGTCCACGCCTCCCATCACCGGGTCGATCCCGGCCACCGCGACGATCACGTCGGCCACCTGGCCGCCCTCGCACATCGCCGCCATCGTCTGCAGATTGGTGAACGACGGGTCCCGGAAGTGGACCCGGTACGGGCGCGTCCCGCCGTCGCTGACCACGTGCACGCCCAGCTCGCCCTTGGGCGACTCGACCGCCGCGTACGCCTGGCCGACCGGGACCCGGAAGCCCTCGGTGACCAGCTTGAAGTGGTGGATCAGGGCCTCCATCGAGGTGCCCATGATCTTCCGGATGTGGTCGAGGGAGTTGCCCATCCCGTCCGGGCCGACGGCCAGTTGGGCGGGCCAGGCGATCTTCTTGTCGGCCACCATGACCGGGCCCGGCCGCAGCCGGTCCAGGCACTGCTCGACGATCCGCAGCGACTGCTTCATCTCCTCCAGCCGGATCAGGAAGCGCCCGTAGGAGTCGGCGCTGTCGGCGATCGCGACCTCGAAGTCGTAGTCCTGGTAGCCGCAGTACGGGTCGGTCTTGCGCAGGTCGTGCGGCAGGCCGGTGGCGCGCAGGATCGGGCCGGTGGCGCCGAGGGCCAGGCAGCCGGGCAGGTCCAGGAAGCCGACGTCGACCAGACGGGCCTTGAACACCGGGTTGCCGGTGGCCAGTTTGTCGTACTCGTGCATCCGGGAGCGGAAGACCTTGACCGCCTCGCGGATCTGGTCGACGGCGCCGGGCGGCAGGTCCTGGGCCAGGCCCCCGGGGCGCACGTACGCGTGGTTCATGCGCAGGCCGGTGACCAGCTCGAAGACGTCCAGGATCAGTTCGCGGTCCCGGAAGCCGTAGATCATCAGGGTGGTGGAGCCGATCTCCATGCCGCCGGTGGCCAGGCAGACCAGGTGCGAGGCGATCCGGTTGAGCTCCATCATCATCACCCGGATGACGTTGGCGCGGTCCGGGACGTCGCCGGTGATGCCGAGCAGCTTCTCGACCGCCAGGCAGTAGGCGGTCTCGTTGAACAGCGGGGTCAGGTAGTCCATGCGGGTCACGAAGGTGGTGCCCTGGACCCAGCTGCGGAACTCCATGTTCTTCTCGATGCCGGTGTGGAGGTAGCCGATGCCGCAGCGGGCCTCCTTCACCGTCTCCCCGTCGATCTCCAGGATCAGCCGCAGCACGCCGTGGGTGGACGGGTGCTGGGGGCCCATGTTGACGATGATGCGCTCGTCGTCGGCCCGGCCGACCGCCTCGACCACCTCGCCCCAGTCGCCGCCGGTGACGGTGAAGACCCGGCCCTCGGTGGTGTCGCGGGCGTCCGCTTCCTCGGTCTCTCCATAGTGCTGGGTGTTCATCAGCTGTACGACCTCCGCTGGTCGGGAGCCGGGATCTGGGCGCCCTTGTACTCGACGGGGATGCCGCCGAGCGGGTAGTCCTTGCGCTGCGGGTGGCCCAGCCAGTCGTCCGGCATCATGATCCGGGTGAGCGCGGGGTGGCCTTCGAAGACCAGGCCGAAGAAGTCGTAGGCCTCGCGCTCGTGCCAGTCGTTGGTCGGGTAGACGCTCACCACGGAGGGGATGCGCGGGTCCGCGTCGGGCGCGGTGACCTCCAGCCGGATCAGCCGGCCGTGGGTGATCGACCGCAGGTGGTAGACCGCGTGCAGCTCCCGGCCCTTGTCCCCCGGGTAGTGCACGCCGCTCACGCCCAGGCAGAGTTCGAAGCGCAGCGCCGGGTCGTCGCGCAGGATGCGGGCGGTCGCCGGGAGGTGTTCGCGCTCGATGTGGAAGGTGAGCTCGCCCCGGTCGACCACGGTCCGCTCGATCACCTCGGCCGGGTCCAGGCCCTTCTCCTCCAGGGCGCCCTCCAGCTCGTCGGCGACCTCGTCGAACCAGCCGCCGTACGGGCGTTCACTCGGACCGGGCAGCGCGATCGGGGCGGCCAGGCCGCCGAAGCCCGAGGTGTCGCCGCTGCCCTTGGCGCCGAACATGCCCTGGCGGCGGCCGACCACCTCGACCGGGATCTCGCGGACCGGCTGCTCGCGGCGGGTCTCGGGTACCTGGTCGTTCATCGCAGCTGCCCCCGCATCTCGCTGATCGGGGTGGCCTTGAGGGCGAGCGCCTCGCCCAGTTCCTCGGCCCGGCGCTTGTTCACGCCCAACGGCTCGTGCTGGATCTTGTCGTGCAGCTTCAGGATGGCGTCCATCAGCATCTCCGGACGGGGCGGGCAGCCGGGGAGGTAGATGTCCACCGGGACGATGTGGTCGACGCCCTGGACGATCGCGTAGTTGTTGAACATCCCGCCGGACGAGGCGCAGACGCCCATCGAGATGACCCACTTGGGGTTGGGCATCTGGTCGTACACCTGGCGCAGCACCGGGGCCATCTTCTGGCTCACCCGGCCCGCCACGATCATCAGATCGGCCTGTCGGGGGGAGCCCCGGAAGACCTCCATGCCGAACCGGGCCAGGTCGTAGCGGCCCGCCCCGGTGGTCATCATCTCGATCGCGCAGCAGGCCAGACCGAAGGTGGCCGGGAAGAGTGACGCCTTGCGCACCCAGCCGGCGGCCGTCTCCACGGTCGTGAGCAGAAAGCCGCTCGGCAGCTTCTCCTCGATTCCCATCAGATCCCTCTCAATGCCCTCAAGTCCTCTGATACGTGGGCCGGTTCTGGCTTGTCCGCTCGTTCACAAGCGGGCGCGCAGCCGGCGGGCGGGTGGGGTCGCCACCCCGCGCTCGGACCGCTCCGCGCTCAGTCCCACTCCAGGCCGCCGCGCCGCCACACGTACGCGTAAGCGACGAAGACGGTGGCGATGAACAGGAGCATCTCGACCAGCCCGAAGATCCCCAGGGCGTCGAAGGTCACCGCCCAGGGGTAGAGGAAGACGATCTCGATGTCGAAGACGATGAAGAGCATCGCCGTCAGGTAGTACTTGATCGGGAACCGACCGCCGCCCACGGGCTGCGGGGTCGGCTCGATGCCGCACTCGTACGCCTCCAACTTGGCCCGGTTGTAGCGCTTGGGGCCGGTGAGTGAGGCCATCACGACGGAGCCGACCGCGAACGCCGCCGCGATGGCACCGAGTACGAGGATCGGCGCGTAGGCATTCATAGCCCCCGCTCCCTCCGTCCAGTCGTCCTTGACTGCAGATCGGAACCGGCGGGTCACGTAGAGGTGAACCCGCGTTCCAGTTCCCGAGATCCACCTCATGTGAGGCAGTTCACAAACCCTGGAACGAGCGCATCCTATGCCCGTCGGCTTGTGATCTGCGACACGCAGTTCACCGCCATCTTTGTGATCTACGACACCCTTCGAATGGGGTCGAATGCGAACATGCCCAGATTTGTCGACGCAAAGCAGTCAAACGATCACAAGCAGTCGCATTTACTTGTGAAGCGGCTGGTCAGGGGCACGTTCCTATATCAACTATGCGCCGACCGAAGCAAATTTCCGGGCGTCATGTTGACGTGTTATAGCGGCTCACTCGCAGGGGTGGCGGGGGGCCGAACGCTCGCTTGACCCTTCGTTCACAAGCGCGCGAACCCGTCGTCGGGCGGGCTTCATCTCCCTCGTTCCGTGCCTTCCGCCGGGCGCACTTCTACGCCCTCCCGCCACCCGGGGCCCGGCGGCCCGAACCACGGGCCGGGGCCGCATGCCGGCCACCGTCCCGGGCCACGTCCCCTCGGGTCGGGCCGGTTACCGGCGGCCCGTCTCCTGCTCCCAGACCCAGGCCGCGATGCCCACCCGGTTGCGCGCTCCGATCTTGCGCTGGACGTTGGCGAGGTGGTTCTTCACCGTCCCCGGTGAGATGAACAGCCCTGCGCCGATCTCGGCGTTGGTCGCACCGTCCGCCACCAGCTCCGCGATCTCCCTTTCCCTCGCGGTCAGTTCCTCCGCCGGCCCGGCCGCCGACTGCGGTACCGCCGCGGCCGCCTTGGCGCCCGGCCCGGGCTTCGGCTCGGCACCCGGGAGTGCCATGTGCCGCAGGAGGCGAACGGTGACCTGCGGACTGATCAACGCGTCCCCGGCCATCGCCGCCCGGACCGCCTCGATCAGCAGCACCGGCCCCGACCGCTTCAGCAGGAACCCGGCCGCCCCGTGCCGCAGCGCCGTGTGCACGTACTCGTCCAGGTCGAAGGTGGTCACCACGATCACCTTGCACTGATCGGCCAACTGTCGTGTGACCTCCAGGCCGTCGAGCTTCGGCATCCTGATGTCCGCGAGTACCACGTCCGGTCGCAGCCTCCGTGCCTCCGCCACCGCTGCGGCACCGTCCGCCGCCTCCGCCACCACCACCATGTCCGGCTGGACGTCCAGGATCATCCGGAACGCGCTGCGGACATCCGCCTGGTCGTCCGCGATCAGGATCCGAACCGGCCCTGTGCCATTGCCCATACCCGCACCACCTCCCCGTTGCCGACCCTCATCGGCTTCTACGATCCCGCCGGCCGTGCGTCGGCCTCCTCCAGCGGCAGCACCGCCGTCACCCTCCAGGCCTCCCGCTCGTGCGGACCGGCCTCCAGCGAACCTCCGAGGGCCTCCACCCGGGCCGCCAGCCCGGGCAGCCCGCTGCCGCCACCCCGGCGCGGCCGACCCGCCGCACTCGGCGCCCGACCGTCGCTGGTCACCGTCAGCTCCAGTCGTCCACCGCTGCGCCGGGCCCGGATCTCGACGACCCGCGCGGTCGGAGCGTGCCGCCGGACGTTGGTCAGGGCCTCGACCACGATCCGGTGGACCGTGCCCTCCACCTCGCGCGGCACCGGCTCATCCGGCAGCTCCAACCGGACCTCGGCACCGCCCGTCGCGGTGAACCGCTCGGCCACCTCGGCGAGTTCGGAGAGCCCTGGCAGGGGGCCCCGGCCGCCGCCCTCCTCGCTGCGCAGCAGCTGCACCGTCCGGTCCAGCGAGGCCAACGCCCGCTGCCCGGCCTGCTCTATTCGCCGGAACATCTCGGCCGCCCCGGCCGGATCGATCCCCGCCAGGTAGGCCCCGGCCTGGGCCTGGGCGACCATGCCGCTGACGTCGTGCGCCACGAAGTCGTGCAGGTCGTGGGCCAGTTCGAGCCGCTGTGCCCGTCTGGCCTCGGCCACCGCCCGGTTGCGCCCCTCGTCCAGACCCCGGAGGTAGAGCCCGACCAGGACGGCCGGCAGGGAGAGCATCGAGCCGAACCCGAAGAGCGTGAGCGTGTCCGCGGGCCCCTCGACGAAGGCGAACCGGGACGGCCAGAGGGCGACCGCTCCGCACGCCGTCCAGGCGGCCCCCGCACACCACGGGCCGTCCTCGGTGCGCAGGCTGAGGGCCACCGACAGCAGCAGGACGGCGAGCTCGGCCAGGCCCAGCAGCCCCGCCCAGCGCTGCCCCTCCGTCCAGCGGCCGAGGCCCCAGACGGCGACCGTGACCGCGGCCGACGCCGCCCCGAGCGCCATCGTCACGGACGCCGCGCCGTATCGCCCCCGCGCCGCCCAGGCCGGCGGCACCAGGGCCAGGACGATCCCGGCCAGGACCTGAGTCATCGTCACCACCTCTCCCCGACTCCTCTAATGCCGTCACACTACGACGCCGCCAGGGCGGCGCACCTGTGCCGATCGGCATATTTCAAAGGCCGGTTGAGCAGGAGGAACAGCCCGATCGGCATCTGCCGCAAACCCCCGGCGGGCCTCCAGTCTTGAGTCATCGCACCGGCCGCGGAGGCCGGAACCGAGAGGAGCCCACCGCCATGTCGAAGCTCGTGATCAACGCCCGCGGCACCGCCCACCGGATCGGGTCCACCGCCCCGGTCGTCCCGCCCGCGCCGCGCTGGGCCCGGATCGCCGCCGGGGCCGCCGTCCTCACCACCGTCCCCTCCGGGTTGTGGCGGATCGTCTTCGGTTTCGGCGTCCCGGTCGGATTCAGCGGTGCGACGGCCGCGGCCTTCGCCGAGCACCAGCCGGGCTGGGGCACGGTCTACTGCGTGGCGCTGAGCGCCCTGGCCGAGTCGCTGGCCTTCCTGACCCTGGGGCTGGTCCGGCCCTGGGGGCTGGTCGCACCCCGATGGATCCCGCTGATAGGCGGCCGTCGGGTCCGACCGCTAGCGGCGGTCGTCCCGGCGCTGCTGGGGGCGGTGGTGCTCACGGTCCTCGGCATGGAGGGGCTGTTCGGCCGCTGGGCCCACAACCTGACCGAGCCCGGGTCACCGACCGGCTTCGCCGCCGTGGTGATGACACTCGCCTACCTGCCCCTGGTCGCCTGGGGCCCGCTGCTCGGTGCGGTCGCCCTCGACTACGCCCGCAGGACGCTGCGGCCGCGCCGGTGACGAAGGCAGTGGTTCACACCGGGGCCGGTTCCGCGCTCGCGCCCTCCGTGTCGGCCCCGCCCGGGCTCCCGCCCTTGGCCGGGCCCGGCCCGGGAGCGGTGCGCCGGCCCCACTCGGTCGCGCCGAGCACCAGGGCTCCGCCGAGCAACGCGAGCGGGCCCATCCGGTTCCCGGCCACGGCGATCCCGAAGACGGCGGCCCACAGCGGCTCGGTGCCGAGCAGCAGGCTCACCCGGGACGGTGAAGTGGCCCGGACAGCCCACATCTGGACGAAGAAGGCGAACAGGGTGCAGAGCAAGGACAGATGCAGCAGCCAGGCCCACTGGCCGGCCCCGTACGAGCGCGCGACGGTCCACGGTGCGGGCCCGACGGACAGCGCCACGACGGCGAACACCGCGGTGGCCACGGCGAGCTGGACCCAGGTCAGGGCCAGCATGTCGGTGTCCCTGACGGCCCGGGTGCGGGCCGTCGCCAGGACGAACGCCGAGCGGACGAAGGCGGCGCCCAGCACCAGCGCATCACCGAGCGTCGGAGGGCGCAGCCCGCCGTCGCCGGTGAGCAGGGCGACGCCGAGGACGGCCAGCCCGGCCGCCGCGAGGAAGGCCTTCGGCGGTGCGGTCCGGCCGAGGGCGCTCTCACCGAGCGGGGTGAGCACCATCGCGAGGCTGATGATCAGCCCGGCGTTGGTCGCCGAGGTGTGTACGGCGCCATAGGTCTCCAGCAGGAAGATCCCGCTGAGCACCAGCCCCAGGGCGGCGCCGCCGAGCCACTCGGCGCGACTCAGTCGCCGCAGGGCACGCCAGGCGAGCACCCCGAGCAGCGGCAGCACCAACCCGAACCGCAGCACGAGCATGGCCACGACCGTCCCGGGCTCGGCCACCCGTTGGACGGCCAGGAAGCTCGACCCCCACACCACGGCCACGAGCAGGACCGGAAGATCACGAAGGGCCGGCGAGGGCGAGCCCTCGGACAGGCCGGACATGGAGGCTGGCATGCGAAAGATCCCTCCGAACGGACGGAACCGGCGGGTGCGAGTGCCGTACAACGTCGGACGGACCCTGGAGCCGGGCGGTAGGCCCGGCGGCGAACGGGGTGGAGCGCGGAGCAAGGGGGCGCCATCTTCGCGCATCGGGCCGCCGGTGATCAATGCCCTGCACGGGCACGGGTGGGTCAGGCGGCGAGCAGACCGTTCGCCGCGGCGATCGCCTCGATGTCGGCCGGGGTGCCGGACATGATGGCGCGGACGTGCTCGGTGACCAGCTCGGCCGGCCAGTCCCACCAGGCCGCGCGGAGCAGGCGCGCGATGTCGGCGTCGTCGAAGCGGCGACGGATCGGGCGGGCCGGGTTGCCCCCGACGACGGTGTACGGCTCGACGTCGGAGGTGACCACCGCTCCGGCGGCGATGATCGCGCCGTCGCCGATCCGGACGCCGGACAGGACGGTGGCCCCGTGGCCGAACCAGACGTCGTTGCCGACCACGGTGTCGCCCCGGCTGGGCAGGCCCGTGACGATGTCGAGGGTCCGCTCCGTCCAACTGCCGCCGAACATGGTGAAGGGGAAGGTGGAGACTCCGATGGTCGGGTGGGCGGCACCGGCCATCAGGAACCGGGTGCCGGTGGCGATCGCGCAGTACTTGCCGATCACCAGCCGCTCGGGGCCGAAGGCGTAGAGGACGTTTCGCTCCTCGAAGCGGGTGGCCCCGTCGGGGTCGTCGAAGTAGGTGTACTCACCGACCTCGATCCGCGGGTCGGTGAGGAGCGGGCGCAGCAGGACGACGCGGTCGTGGTCGGCGAGCGGGTGGAGGGCGGTGGGGTCGGGGATGACGGTGGCGGACACGCAAGGCTCCTCTCGTAATGCGACTTAAGTCGCATTACGATGAGCATCGCACGCCCGCCACCCTGCGGCAAGACTTAACGCAACTGGAGTCGACTTTGACTGAAGCACCTCACCCCACGCCGGAGCCCCACACCCCCACCCCGCGCCCGGGCGGCCGCAGCGCCCGGGTCCGGGCGGAGGTGGTCACCGCCACGCTCGCCGAGGTCACCGAGAAGGGGTACGACGGCCTCACCGTCGAGGCGGTCGCCACCCGCTCCGGCATCCACAAGGCGACCCTCTACCGGCGCTGGGGCGGGGTGGACGGCCTGGTCGCCGACGCCTTGACCACCTCCGCTGATCAGCCGTGGCCCCTGCCCGACACCGGCGACCTCCAGCAGGACCTCCGCCGGATCACCCAGGAGGTGTTCAGCGTCTTCACCGACCCGGAGCTCGGCCCCACACCGACCGCGCTGATCTCCGCCGCCCAGCGCTCGGACACCGGCGCGGCCGCCCTGCGAGCCTTCTTCGCGGCCCGCCACCGCCAGGCCGCCGAGGTGGCCGAACGGGCCGTCGCCCGAGGAGAACTGCCGCCCGGGACGGACGGCGCCGAGGTGGTCCGGGCCGCCACCGCGCCGCTCTACTACCGCCTCTTCGTCTCCGGCGAACCGCTGGACGCCCACGCCGCCGAACGGGCCGCCGATGCCGCCGCCCTGGCTGCCCGCGCCGGACTCTTCGCGCCCACCACGACCGCCCCGGGGCAGAACTGACAAACCATCACAGCACAGCCGCCCGAGGAGCAACGGCCGCCCCAACCCCTACCGCATCCCCACCCGGCCGTGGATGATGCACCCATGACAACCCCGCCGTCCACCACCCCCCGGAAGGCCCGTCACGTGAACCGCAAGCACTGGGCGCTGGTCGCCGCCGCCACCGTCCTCCCGCTCGTGGCGAGTACCGGTACCGCCATCGCGGACACCCCCGCGGCCGCCGCTCCCACCGCCGGCTGCACCTACACACCGGCCGTCCCGGCCGACAACTTCAAGGGCATCCCGGTGTTCGACGCCAAGAAGGCGGCGAAGCCCTACCGCGCGACACTGCGAACCAGCCAGGGCCAGATCACCTTCGAGGCGCTGACCGACAAGGCGCCCTGCACCACCTTCTCGTTCCGCTTCCTCGCCGAGCACGACTACTTCGACCGCAGCCACTGCCACCGCCTCACCACCCAGCGGATCTACGTCCTCCAGTGCGGCGACCCGACCGGCACGGGCAGCGGCGGTCCGGGCTACTCCTTCCCGGACGAGAACCTGACCGGCGCCACCTACCCGGCCGGCACCGTGGCCATGGCCAACGCCGGCCCGAACACCAACGGCAGCCAGTTCTTCTTCGTCTGGAAGGACACCAAGCTCTCCCCCGCCTACACCCCGTTCGGCCGGATCGCCGCCGGGCTGGACGTCCTCCAGAAGATCGCCGCCGGTGGCGAGGACGACCAGAACAACCCGGGCGACGGCTTCCCCAACCTCCCGGTGAACATCCGCAACGTGAAGATCAGCACCCGCTGACCCGGCGGGCCGGACAGCCCCGGCCCGCCCGCCCGCTCGCCCGCCCGCTCGCCCCGCTCCCACACCGCTCCCACCCGCGCCAGCTCGCCCCGCGCCAGCCCACCCCGCTCCCGAGCAGCCCCGGTCTCGGCCCCCGGCCTCACTCCCGTACGGTGGCAGCACCAACGACACCGCATGGGAGCAGGAGCGACGCCGCATGGACAGCCGGATCTGGGAGAGCGTCGACCACCTGGTCGCATGGCTGGACGAACAGAGCACGCTGTCGCCCCAGGAGGAGCGGCTGCTGAGGATCCTCAAGCTGTCCGAGGAGATCGGCGAGGTCGGTGCGGCGGTGATCGGCGCCACCGGCCAGAACCCGCGCAAGGGCGTCACCCACACCTGGGAGGACGTCCAGCACGAGCTCTGCGACGTCGTCTTCTCCGCCCTCGTCGCCCTGAGGACCCTCACCCCCGACGCGGCCCGGATCTTCTCCGAACGCCTCGCCTACGTCGAGCAGCGCTCCGCCGCCTCCCGCCAGGCACCGGAAGCACGCCCGGCGGCCGACGAGCTGTAGCCGCACGCTCCTGCGCCGCCCCCTCGGGCGGGCAGGCAGAGCAGGCCAGAAGAGGGCGGACGCCCGGCCTCAGGCGTCCGCCCGGCCCCGGGCGCTCACGCCACCCCGGGCCACGCGCCCCCGGGCGTCCGCCCGGCCCCGGGCGTTCACGCGGCCTCAGGCGTTCGGCGCGACCCTGGCGAGGCCGTTGATCACGCGGTCCATCGCGTCGCCGCCCTGCGGGTCGGTGAGGTTGGCGAGCAGCTTGAGGGTGAAGCGCATCAGCATCGGGTGGGTGAGCCCGCGCTGGGTGGCGATCTGCATCACCTTGGGGTTGCCGATGAGCTTCACGAAGGCGCGGCCCAGGGTGTAGTAGCCGCCGTACACGTCCTTGAGGATGCGCGGGTAGGCCTGGAGGGCGCGCTCGCGGCCGCCGTCGGTGACCCGGGCGAGGGCCTGCACGATGACTCCGGCGGCGATCTGGCCGGATTCCATCGCGTAGGCGATGCCCTCGCCGTTGAACGGGTTGACCATGCCGCCCGCGTCGCCGACGAGCAGCAGCCCGCGGGTGTAGTGCGGCTGCCGGTTGAAGGCCATCGGCAGCGCGGCGCCGCGGATCGGCTCGGTCATGTTCTCCGGGGTGTAGCCCCACTCCTCCGGCATGCCGGCGCACCAGGCCTTGAGCACCTCGCGCCAGTCGAGCTCGCCGAACGCCGGCGAGGAGTTGAGGATGCCGAGGCCGACGTTGGAGGTGCCGTCGCCCATGCCGAAGACCCAGCCGTACCCGGGCAGCAGCTTGCGCTCGCTGCCCCGGGTGTCCCACAGCTCCAGCCAGGACTCCAGGTAGTCGTCGTCGTGGCGCGGCGAGGTGAAGTAGGTGCGGTAGGCGACGCCCATCGGGCGGTCCTCGCGCCGGTGCAGGCCCATGGCGAGCGAGAGCCGGGTCGAGTTGCCGTCGGCGGCGACCACCAGCGGGGCCCGGAAGGTGACCGGCCGCTTCTCGTCGCCGAGCTTGGCGGTGACGCCGACGATCCGGCCGGTGCGCTCGTCCAGGACCGGCCCGCTGACGTTGCAGCGTTCGTAGAGCCGCGCGCCGGCCTTCTCGGCCTGACGGGCCAGCAGCTCGTCGAAGTCGGCGCGCTTGCGCACCAGGCCGTAGTCGGGGAAGGAGGACAGCTCGGGCCAGTCCAGCTCCAGCCGGACGCCGCCGCCGATGATGCGCAGGCCCTTGTTGTGCAGCCAGCCGTTCTCGGTGGAGACGTCGATGCCCATGTCCACCAGCTGCTTGGTGGCGCGCGGGGTCAGACCGTCGCCGCACACCTTCTCTCGCGGGAAGGCGGTCTTCTCCAGCAGCAGCACGTCCAGGCCGGCCTGGGCCAGGTAATACGCGGTGGTGGCGCCGGCCGGGCCCGCACCGACCACGATGACGTCGGCCGTGCTCTCCACGGGGCTGTCCGGCTTCGTCAGATCGGCTGCGGTCTCGGACACGTGGACACACTCCTGGAACTGCGGCTGGGGGACGGCGGCTTTGCCTCCGGCAGTCTAGTTCCGCTCACGTCGCCGGTTGCGCCCCCGCCCCCGACCCCGCACCCAGCTCCGGCCTCGGCCCCCGACCCCGCCCCCGACTAGGAGCTGTCCGGCCGATCATGTGACTGTCGCCTGG
The DNA here is from genome assembly GCF_053594915.1 of Kitasatospora sp. NPDC002543. Lineage (NCBI taxonomy): Bacteria > Bacillati > Actinomycetota > Actinomycetes > Kitasatosporales > Streptomycetaceae > Kitasatospora > Kitasatospora sp. NPDC002543. The sequence goes on from NZ_JBSFWR010000001.1 coordinate 44,108, forward strand.
TCGGATCGTTGTCTCCTGCATGGGGCGGGGTGAACGCGGTGATCTGTCGGATGCCGAGTGGGAACGGCTGCGGCCGTTCTTGCCGATGAGCAACGGTCGGTGCGGGCGGTGGCGCGATCACCGGCAGGTGATCGACGGGATTCTGCATCGAGTTCGGACTGGCGTGCACTGGCGCGATCTGCCGGAACGGTTCGGGCCGTGGAAGACCGTCTACGAGCGCCATCGGTTGTGGTCGGCGGACGGCACCTGGGAACGGCTGCTGCAACAGGTGCAGGCCGCGGCCGACGCGGCGGGCGAGATCGACTGGGACATCTCGGTGGACTCCACCATCGTGCGCGCGCACCAGCACGCGGCCGGCGCCCGCACCGGCCCGCCGCCAGCCCTTCCCGGTTCAAAGGGGGGCGAGATGGTGGAACACCAGGACGAAGCTCCATGGCAGAGCCTCGTCGTCCGGCTGGTGGAGGTGGTGCGGGAGGCGAGGGCCTGGGTCGTTCGCGCGGCGGCTTCACCAGCAAGATCCACCTGAGCGCGGACGGTCGCTGTCGCCCGCTGTCCCTGATCGTCACCCCGGGGCAGCGGGCCGACTGCACCCAGTTCGTGCCGGTGCTGGAGAAGATCCGGGTCCCCCGGCTCGCCTTAGGCAGGCCCCGCAAGAAGCCCGACAGCGTCGCGGCCGACAGGGCCTACAGCAACGGTCCTTGCCGTCACTACCTACGGCGTCGCGGCATCCGGCACACGATCCCGGAGAAGGCCGACAGCCAGGCCGCCCGCCTGCGCAAGGGGTCGCGAGGTGGTCGGCCACTGGGCTTCGACGAGGAGCGGTACAAAAAGCGCAACACCGTCGAGAGGGCCATCAACAAGCTGAAGAACTCCCGCGCCGTCGCGACCAGGTACGACAAGCGCGGCTACGTCTTCCTCGGCACCGTCACCGCCGCCGCCCTCGTCATCTGGCTCCGCACATGATCAGTCAGCCCGTCCGGGACCTCGTCATCAGCGAACCGGAAGGACCCCCTGTACGGCCGGCGAGCCAGACGGCGACACGCTGCTTTTCCTCGCGGTTGGCATAGGGGCTGTCGTAACGCGTGATCCACTCCAGGTGTCGCAGGACGTTCTCCGAGCGGTCCGGGTGGCGCACCACGAGCACGTCGATGCCGGTCTCGCCCGTCGAGGCGCAGACGTACACGCTGCCGTCCAGAGACATCATGGCGAAGCCCGGGTGGCCCGCGTGCACGCCGAGGAACGCCGATGCCGCGCCTCGGCCCATGATGTCCCAGCGCTCCAGGAGCCGGACCCGGGTCCAGAGCGCCGGTGCATGGTTGGCGCTGTGCAGGTGTTGCAGAGCGGCCCGGTGCGAGCGGGTGCCCTGTGGAAGCTGCACGAGGAACTCGCGCCGATGGTCGAAAAGCGATGAGGACACGGCGAGGTCGTACCAGTCCGCGTTGAGCCGCTCGACCAACCGGGAGGTGTCGTATCGGTGCGAGAAGCCTCCGGCCACGTCCTCCGCACCGTATCCGCGGACGAACGGCATCGTGCCCGCTGGCACAGCGCTCGGGATCACCTCGAGGCCGGCCCGTCGCAGAGGCCGGTACACCTTGCGGTCACGTTCCTGAGTACCCATCGACCCATGTTCTACCAGGGGCCAACAACCCCCGGCCCGCCATTTTCCTCCGCCTCCACTTGATCGGCCGGACAGCTCCTAAGCGATCTTGTAGCCGCGGTGCAGCGAGACGATCCCGCCGGTCAGGTTCCGCCAGGCGACCTTCGACCAGCCGTTGTCCTGGAGCTTGGCGGCCAGTCCGGGCTGGTCCGGCCAGGCCCGGATGGACTCGGCGAGGTAGACGTACGCCTCCGGGTTGCTGCTGACAGCGGTGGCCACCGGCGGCAGCGCGCGCATCAGGTACTCGGTGTAGACCGTCCGGAACGGCGTCCAGGTCGGGGTGGAGAACTCGCAGATCACCAGCTTGCCGCCGGGCTTGGTGACCCGCAGCATCTCGCTCAGCGCCGCGTCGGTGTCCTGGACGTTGCGCAGGGCGAAGGAGATCGTCACCGAGTCGAAGGTGTCGTCCGCGAACGGCAGCCGGGTGGCGTCGCCGGCGGTGAGCGCCAGCTCGGGGTGACGCTGCTTGCCCTCGGTGAGCATGCCGACCGAGAAGTCGCAGGGGACGACCTTCGCCCCGGCCTCGACGAAGGGCAGCGAGGAGGTGCCGGTGCCGGCCCCGAGGTCGAGCACGATGTCCCCCGGCCCGGCGTCCACCGCCTCGGCCACCGCCCGGCGCCAGGCGCGGGCCTGGCCGAGGGAGAGCACGTCGTTGGTGCGGTCGTACTTGGCCGCGACGTCGTCGAACATGGCGGCGACTTCGTGCGGCTGCTTGTCCAGAGAGGCTCGGGTCACGCCCCCATTGTTCACCCTCGCACGGACGCCCCGACCAACGGGGCACGCCGGCCCCGCCTGGAGCCGGGCCCGCCGCGGCCCCGGCCGCATCTCGGAGCAGCCCCGCCGGGCCACGCACCCGGGCCACGCACCCGGGCCACCCGGCACCCACCCGGCCCCTAGCCGGCCCCCACCCGGCGCGCGCCCCGTCAGTGCTGGGCGCGCCGCCCGCCCGCGCGGCGCCGCCGGCGGGACCGCTTGCCGTGGGTTATCGCGGGCATCCCGTCCGCCAGCGCCCCCGTCGCCAGTGCGAGGTTGGCGGCCAGTTTCCCCTGCCCGCCGCGGACCGCGAGCGCCTTGTGGTGCCGTCGGATGCGCAGCACGCAGATCACGAAGAGCACCACGGCCACCGGCACGCTGAACCGGGCCAGGCCCACGCCGACCGGTTGCGGGTAGGTGTCGCCGCAGATCCGCACCGCGCCCGGGTCGTCGGCGGCGTGCTCCAGGCAGACCGCGTCGCCGAGCTTGGCGGCGTCCGACAGCGGCAGCGCGGCCGCGGTGTACGGCTCGCCGCCGGCCCGGTAGCTGACGGCGCTGTAGGTGCCGCCGCCGGTCGGGAGCTGGGTGACGACGCCCTCGACTCTCACCGGGTGCGCCTCGATCCGGTCGGCCTGGTCGGCCTGGCGCCAACCCAGCAGGCACATGCCGACGGCCAGCACGGCGCTGAGCACGGCGGCGAGGTACCAACCACGGCCCATCCGCGGGGTGCGCGGCGGGGGAACGGTCGCGGTTCGCATGGTTCCTGTCCTGGCTTGCCTTCGGGGCCGGGGACACGGCCCCGCCACCCGCGGGCGCGGGCGGTGGTGTGGTGAGGGTAGTGAGCTGTCCGGGATCGTATCCGCTGGCGGGCCCTCAGGTCACGGCGAAGGGGCAATCACTCTCCGCCACCGGCACCGGAGTTCGGGTGCACACGAAGGAAGTCCCGTGCGCCACAAGGAAATCCGCCTACCGACGAGTACGTCACACCTGTCGTGACGACCGTCTCACCGTCGGCGGTACACCAACCGCCCGCCCAGCACCGTGGCCAGGCACCCGCCCGCCACCGGTTCGACGCCCCCGCGCCCCGCGCCCGGGGGCACCGCGACCGGGAACACCGCGAAGTCCGCCCGCCCCCCGGCCGCCACCCGTCCGTACACGGCCTCCGCGAACGGCAGGACGGCCAGCGGGTCCAGCGGCCCCACCCCGGAGCCGCCCGAATCACCGCCCGAATCACCGCTCGAATCGTTGTCCGAATCACCGCGCGGGCCGCCACCCGGCCCACCGGCCACGGCGGAAGGACCGGGCAGCCCCACGATCCCCGACCGCGCCACCGCCGTCCGCACCGAGGTCCGCTCGAAGGGCCCGGTCACCGCCGTCACCCCGTACCCGAGCATCCGCTGGAGCCCCCGCCGCGCGCTGGCCCCGCACCGCGCCTCGTCCGCAGGGCCGACCGCCGCGCCCGCCGCCCCGCCCGCCGACCAGCCCGCCGGCCCGTCCGCCACCGGCTCGACGCCGATCTCCTCCCGCGGATCCGGGTGGTACGCGCGTTCCAGCAGCCAGTGCCCGTACGGGTTGCGCAGCCCGGGGGCGAGCACGGCCTCTCCCCAGTCCCGCACCCGGGCGCCCGGGTGCGAGGCCGCCAGTTCCTCGTACGGCCCGACGGCTTCCACCAGCTCACCGCGCACGACCACCGCCCCGTCGGCGATGGACGGGGCGGTCGGATCGGCCGGGTCGGGCAGCACGAACGCCGCCCGGTGCAGGGTCAGCACAACAGCGCCTTCCACGTCAGCGGCAAAAGCAACGGCACGGACAGCAACGGCACCGGCAGCGACGGCACCGGCACCGGCACCGGCACCGGCGGGCTACGGAAGCCGCGGCGGGATCAGTTGTCCAGGATCTTCAGCTCGGGGTGCGCGGTGCCGCCCTCGATCGCCGTGGAGGCGATGTGCGAGGCGACCCGCGGGTCGACCGGGTCGTTGGCCGGGTCGTCCAGCACCCGCAGGTGCTCGTACGTGGTCGAGCGCTGCGCCGGAACGCGGTCGGCGGCCCGGATGAGGTGGATCAGCTCGGTGAGGTTGGAGCGGTGCTTGGCGCCCGCCGCCGAGACGACGTTCTCCTCCAGCATCACGGACCCGAGGTCGTCAGCGCCGTAGTGCAGCGACAGCTGGCCGGCCTCCTTGCCGGTGGTCAGCCAGGAGCCCTGGATGTGGGCGACGTTGTCGAGGAACAGGCGGGCGATCGCGATCATCCGCAGGTACTCGAAGACGGTGGCCTGGGTCGAGCCCTTGAGGTGGTTGTTCTGCGGCTGGTAGGTGTACGGGATGAACGCCCGGAAGCCGCCGGTGCGGTCCTGCACGTCGCGGATCATGCGCAGGTGCTCGATCCGCTCGGCGTTGGTCTCGCCGGTGCCCATCAGCATGGTGGAGGTGGACTCCACGCCGAGGCCGTGGGCGATCTCCATGATCTCCAGCCAGCGCTCGCCGGACTCCTTCAGCGGGGCGATCGCCTTGCGCGGCCGCTCCGGCAGGAGTTCGGCGCCGGCGCCGGCGAAGGAGTCCAGGCCCGCCTTGTGGATCCGGGTGATGGCCTCCTCGACGGAGACGCCCGAGATCCGCGCCATGTGCTCGACCTCGGAGGCGCCCAGCGAGTGGATCACCAGCTGCGGGAAGTCGGCCTTGATCGCCGAGAACGCGCGCTCGTAGTACTCCACGCCGTAGTCCGGGTGGTGGCCGCCCTGGAACATGATCTGGGTGCCGCCCAGCTCGACCGTCTCGGCGCAGCGGCGCAGGATCTCGTCGAGCTCCCGGGACCAGCCCTTGTCGCTCTTCGGCGGCACGTAGAAGGCGCAGAACTTGCACGCCGTCACACAGACGTTGGTGTAGTTGATGTTGCGCTCGATGATGTACGTCGCGATGTGCTCGGTACCCGCGTAGCGACGGCGGCGCACCGCGTCGGCGGCGGAGCCGAGCGCGTGCAGCGGCGCCGAGCGGTAGAGCTCCAGCGCCTCCTCCGGGGTGATCCGGCCACCGGCGGCGGCCCGGTCGAGCACGGCCTTCAGGTCGGTGCTGGACGCATCGAGGGTGGTCGCTGCGAGCTCGGTCACCTGGCGGCCTTCTCTCTCTCAAGTGCAACTCGGGTACGGCCGAACCAGCCTACGCCAGCGCGTTCCGCCGCCCGCGCCAGCCCGCTGAACTGCGCACGGACCGCCCCGGCGCGACCCTGGCCGACCCGCCCCTCTCAGCCTCCCGTCCCGTTCGTTCCGTTCGTCCTGCGCATCGTGCCGGCCGGATTCCCGGCCGGCGGGTCGGCGGAGGTGAAGCGGATCGTCCCGTCGGGCTGGAGGGTGAGCGTCTCCGCGTCGGAGCCGCCGGTGCAGGCGCCGGGGATCGAGGAGCGGACCAGCCGGGAGCGGAACACCAGCCGGGTGGGGGTGGCCGACGAGAGCGTCCAGGAGCCCTCGCAGCTGAGCGGGATCAGCCCGGAGACGGCGTTGCGGCTGGTGGCGCCCTCCTGACCGATCGCCGCCGGACGGATGGTGAGCGTCGTGGTCCCGCCGGGCAGCCCCTTGTCGGTGACCATGTCCCCGCTCCAGGTGCCCAGGAAGGCGGCGGGCACCACGCTCGGCCCGCCAGGCCCGCTCGACGCCTCACCCGGAACGGAGGCCGTCGCACTCCCCGGAACGCCGGAGGCCGGTGCCGCCCCGGAGGCGAGGGCGCCGCTCGGCAGGACGGCCCGGCCCGGATCGACGGAGACCTCCGGCAACGGCCGCACCGAGGGCCCCGACACCGCCGGATCGGCCCGGTGGAACCACCCGTACAGCCCGTACCCGCCGCCGCCGAGCACCACGAGCGCCGCCGCGGCCACCGCGGCGATCCGGACGCGCCGCGGCCGTGCCTTCGCGGGCTCGGCCCCCACGCCCGCGCACAGCGGCGGGTGCGCTCCCTCCCCCTCCGCCCCGGCGGCCCCGGACACGGAGGTCGGAGTCCGCACCGCCTCCCCCGGCGACGCTGTCACCTCTCCCGGCGCCGCCCCGGACGGAGCCGGCTCCCCCTCCAGGTCCAGCAGCTCCACCGCGCTGCGCCCCACCCCCGCCGCCAGCTCGGCCGGCAGCCAGCCGCCCCGCGACAGCCGGACGGCCGCCGTGCCGTCCGGGTCCAGCCGGGCACGCAGCTGCCGCGGGGTGGGACGGGCGGCCGGGTCCTTGGCCAGGCAGTCGAGGACGGTCCCGCGCAGCGGTTCCGGCAGCCCGGCCAGGTCCGGTTCCTCGTGCAGCACCCGGTAGAGCAGCACCGCCGCGCTGACGCCTTCCCCGAAGGGGTGCACGCCGGTCGCGGCGAAGGCGAGGACGGCGCCGAGCGAGAAGACGTCCCCGGCCGGACCGACCGGCCGCCCGTTCGCCTGCTCGGGTGACATGAAGCCGGGTGAACCGACCACATAACCCGAACGGGTGAGGCCGCCGGCGGCGTCCAGCGCCCGGGCGATCCCGAAGTCGATCAGCCGCGGTCCGTCCAGGGTGAGCAGCACGTTGGACGGTTTGACGTCCCGGTGCACCAGGCCGAGCCCGTGGACGTGGTCCAGGGCCCCTGCCAGTCCGGTGCCAAGTGAGCGTACGGCCGGTTCGGGCAGCGGCCCGTACGTCCGGACGGCGTCGCCGAGCGCGGGGCCCGCCACGTAGCCGGTGGCGACCCAGGGCTGCCCGCCCTCGGTGTCGGCGTCCAGCACGGGCGCGGTCCAGGTGCCGCCGACCCTCCGGGCGGCGGCCACCTCCTGCCGGAACCGGGCGCGGAACTCGGCGTCGTCCGCGAGCTCCGACCGCACCACCTTGACGGCGACGGTGCGCCCGCCGGCCGTCCGGCCGAGGTAGACCCGGCCCATCCCGCCCGAGCCGAGCCGCCGCAGCAGCCGGTAGCCGCCCACCCGGCGCGGATCGTCCGACCCCAGTGCCCGCACGCTCCCCTCGCCCGTCCGTCCGACGTCCGTCCGACCGGCCGCGCGTCCCGCCGATCACGGACCGACCACCGGCCGACCAGCGGACGCGCCTCGGGTGCAGACCGTACCGGCCCCGGCCGGGCCCCGCCCCGCCTTCGAGCGGGAGCAGGACCGGGCGCGGGGCCGGGACCGAAACCAGGACCGGGACCGGGACCGAAACCGGGACCGGGACCGGGCGAGCGGGACGGGCACCGGCGCCGCAGCCCCGCGCCGGCCCCGCGTCCCCACTACCCCAGCGGCAGCGCCGCCGGCTCCAGCAGCCGCACCGCGACGTCCGGGGCGAACCCGCTGTCGTGCGCGACCCGCCGGGCGAACTCCGCGACGCCGGCCAGTTGCCGCCCGCCGAGCGAGAAGTCGAGCGCCTCGCTGAAGTACCGCTCCAGCACGTCCGCCCCGAAGGCCTCCCAGCGGGCTGCCTGCTCGGCGACCTTGGCGGCCTCCACCAGCGACAGGTCGCGGGACTCCAGGAAGGCCCGGTGCACCGCGGCGGTCAGCTCCGGGGCTCGTTCGGCGAACTCGCGCCGCACCGCCCAGACCGCGAAGACGAACGGCAGGCCGGTCCACTCCTTCCACATCTCGCCGAGGTCGTGGACGGTCAGCCCGAGGTCGGCGGCCTGTCCGAGGTAGGCGCGCAGGGCGGGGTCGCCGATCAGGACGGCGGCGTCGGCCTCGGCGAGCATCGCGCTGAGGTCCGGGGGGCAGCTGAAGTAGTCCGGGCGTACGCCCTCGCGCTCCTCCAGGAGGAGCCGGGCGAGCCGTACGGAGGTGCGGCTGGTGGAGCCGAGGGCGACCCGGCGGCCGTCGAGCTCGGCAAGCGGCACCTTGCTCACGATCAGGCAGGACATCACCGGGCCGTCGCTGCCGACCGCGATGTCCGGCAGGACCAGCAGGTCGTCGGCGTTGCGCAGGTACTCGACGCAGGTGATGGGGCCGATGTCCAGGGTGCCGTCGACGAGCTGGTCGCTCAGCTTCTCCGGGGTGTCCTTGGTGAGGTCCAGATCGAGCAGGTTGCCGGTCCTGGCGAGCCCCCAGTAGAGGGGTACGCAGTTCAGGAACTGGATGTGGCCGACCCGCGGCCTGACCGGAGTGTTCTGTCGGGGCTCCCGCGTCCGCGCGTCCGGTGTTCTTGCTTCCGGTGCTGCCACTGCGCCGCTCCCTTGCTGTTCGTGCCTCCACGCAGCGTATGCCTGCTGTTCCCGGCGGCTCGCACCGGCCACCCGACACGCCCTCGCGCGCCGCCCGGGCGGCTTTCCGCACTCGCCACCGCCCTTACGACACGCGCCTTCCACGCCGTAAGTGACCTCTGGTCGTCACAGCGGCCGCATGCTAGCGTTGCCCTCAGTTGCAGTTTGATTCCCCTTGCAGTACTTGAAGCCTGCGGAGCATGTAACCGCAGGCTTTTTGTAGTTTTTCAGCAATATCGAAAAATTTCGGACACGTCCGGAGGCAGGGCGATCAGCGCAGCGGACCGGGTGCCACACGGTGTGGCCCCCGACACGCATCGCAAGGAGAACGGCATGGCTCAGGGAACCGTCAAGTGGTTCAACGCTGAGAAGGGCTTCGGCTTCATCGCCCAGGAGGGCGGCGGCCCCGACGTCTTCGTTCACTACTCCGCCATCAACGCGAACGGCTTCCGCTCGCTGGAGGAGAACCAGCAGGTCACCTTCGACGTCACCCAGGGTCCGAAGGGCCCGCAGGCGGAGAACGTCAGCGCTGTCTGACCATCCTCTGATGATCTGATCGCTCGGGACCCGCACGGGTCCGTCGGCGGCTCCCGACAGCCGCCACCATGAGCACAAGAGCAGTACCCAAGGGGGCCCGCCCATCCGGCGGGCCCCCTGCCTTTTCGAACACCTCCGCTCGGAGTTCGCGTGCGGAGCAGGAGAAGAGGAATGCGAAAAGGGCCCTCCCCCGTCACCGGGAGAGGGCCCTTTCCGTCACGCCGATCGAACGTCCCCTCTGGCGTTCGATCGGACATCCGGCCACCAGCCGAGCGGCCGGGCCGGGAGCCGGACGAGCCTCAGGCCGTCGCCGCGGCCGCGGCCTTGGCGCCCTGACCGGCGACGGCGACGGGCTTCGCGTCCTCGTCGTACAGGTCACCGGACGGGTTGTTGTAGGCGGCGACGTCCAGGATCTTCTCCCGGGCGGCGACCACGATCGGCACGACGACCTGACCGGCCACGTTGGTCGCGGTGCGCATCATGTCCAGGATCGGGTCGATCGCCAGCAGCAGGCCGACGCCCTCCAGCGGCAGGCCCAGGGTGGACAGGGTCAGCGTCAGCATGATGATCGCGCCGGTGAGGCCCGCGGTGGCGGCCGAGCCGACCACCGAGACGAAGGCGATCAGGATGTAGTCCTTGATGCCCAGCTCGATGTTGAAGACCTGGGCGACGAAGATCGCGGCGACGGCCGGGTAGATCGAGGCGCAGCCGTCCATCTTGGTGGTGGCGCCGAACGGCACGGAGAAGGACGCGTACTCGCTCGGAACGCCGAGGCGCTCGGTGACGCGGCGGGTGACCGGCAGGGTGCCGACCGAGGAGCGGGAGACGAAGGCCAGCTGGATCGCCGGCCAGGCGCCCTTGAAGAAGTGCAGCGGGTTGAGCCCGGCGGCGAAGCGCAGCACCAGCGAGTAGACGACGAACATGACCAGCGCGCAGCCGAGGTAGATGTCCAGGGTCAGCGTGGCGAAGGGCTTCAGCAGGTCCCAGCCGTACTTGGCGACGGACTTGCCGATCAGGCCGAGGGTGCCGAGCGGGGAGAGCCGGATGACCCACCACAGCGCGGTCTGGGTCAGCTCCAGCACGGACTCGCTGAGCTTGAGCACCGGCTCGGCCTTGGCGCCGAGCTTGATGATCGCCGCGCCGACCACGACCGCCAGGAAGACGATCTGGAGGACGTTCACCTTGGCGAAGGAGTCGACGATGTTGGTCGGGAAGATCCCGGTCAGGAAGTCGATCCAGGTGCCCTTGGAGTCGAGCGCCTTGAGGCCCTCGGTCTTCAGGTTGGTGCCCTCGCCCGGGTTGGTCAGCAGGCCCAGGCCGATGCCGATGCCGACCGCGATCAGCGAGGTGATCATGAACCAGAGCAGCGTGCGGGTGGCCAGGCGGGCCGCGTTGGTCACGTTGCGCAGGTTGGCGACGCTCACCACGATCGCGGTGAACACCAGCGGCGGGACGGCCAGCTTGAGCAGCTGGACGAAGATCTTGCCGATGGTCTCCAGGGTGGTCGCGAGCCAGGAGATGTCGGCGGCACGGGCCAGGTAGCCGAGGCCGACACCGAGCACGAGGCCGGCGACGATCTGCACCCAGAAGGGCGTCTTGCGGATGCGGGCGAGCACGGACGGCGACGAGGTCGCCTCGGGCGCTGTGGACATGGGGGAGCGTCTCCGGGGGAGGGCGTTGCGACGGTGAGGTGGGGGCGGAGCGGGCGGCACGGCGCGGGGCCGGACGAAAGGGTCGGCCCCGGTCAGGGGCGTGCCGCCCCGGTACAGCTCGGGGACATGCGGCAGCTCGGGGACGTGCAGCACATCGCGCGACAACGGCGCGGACCGTCCACAGCACCGGCCAGAGCACACGGGCGGGCGGCGCCGGGCAGCGGGCCCGGGCCGTGCATCCGCAGTGCGTCTGAGGCTGTCATGGCCGATACGTTAGCAGCAAAGGTTTGAGATGTTCAAAGTACTTGTTTGAGATGACCTGAGGTTCCCACCCTTCCCGGCCCCGCCGCGGACCCGGACTCCGGACACGAACGAAGCTGACGTCCCATCAGATCCACTGACCGGCCCGATTGACCGGCGAGCAGTTATACGTATAACTTTGACGGCGCCCCCGCCCCTGCCAGCCCACCCGGAGAGGACGCCGATGGGCTACCTAGCCCTGCTCCGCGCCCCGCACGTCACCCGCCTGCTGCTCGGCACCCTGCTCGGCCGTCTGCCCGCCGGCATGACCGCCCTCGTCATCGCCCTCGCCCTGCGCGACGCCGGAGTGGCGTACGGCCGGGTCGGGCTGGCCACCTCCGCCTACGCGATCGCCGCCGCCATCGGCGGGCCGGTGCTCGGCCGGATCGTGGACCGCACCGGACAGCCCCGCGTCCTGCTCGCCTCCGCCGTGGTGGCCGGCGGCGGGTACGCCCTGCTCGCCCTCGCCCCCGGCTCCGCGATCGGCGCACCCGTCGGGGCCGCGATCGCCGGCCTCGCCATGCCCCCGCTGGAGCCCTGCCTGCGCTCGCTCTGGCCGGACGTGGTCGAGGAGGAGCAGCTCGACACCGCGTACGCCTTCGACTCGGCCTCCCAGCAGATCCTCTACGTGGCCGGCCCGCTGGCCGTCGCCGCCATCTCCGGACTGTTCAGCCCGCTCGCCGCGCTCTGGGTGGCCGCGGGGCTCGGACTCGCCGGCGCCCTGGTCGTCGCCACCACCGGACCCGCCCGGGCCTGGCGCGCCCCGGAACGGGCGGAGTCCGCCGGACTGCTCGGGCCGCTGCGCTCCCCCGGACTGGTACTGCTGCTGGTCGGACTGGCCGGCGCCGGCTGGGCGGTCGGCGCGCAGAACGTGCTGTTCATCGCCTACGCCGAGCGCCACGTCGGCACCCTGCCCGGCGGCGGAGGCACCCTGCTGGCCCTGGCCGCGCTCGGCGGCCTGCTCGGCGCGCTCGCCTACGGCACCGTCACCTGGCGGCAGACCACGGCCACCCGCACCTGGATGATGGCCCTCGCGATGGCCGTCTCCTACCTGCCGCTGGTCGCCCTGCCCGGGCCGTACCCGATGGCCGCGCTGGCCTTCCTCTCCGGGATCATGCTGGCCCCGCTGCTGGCCGCGGCGTTCGTCCTGGTCGCCGAACTGGCGCCGACCGGCACCGTCACCGAGGCCTTCGCCTGGCTGGTGACGCTGTTCGCCACCGGCAACTCACTCGGCTACGCAGTCTCCGGCAAGCTCGCCGAGGACTCGCTGCGCCCGGTGGCGCTCTGCGCGGTCGGCGGGATCGCGCTCGGCGGGCTGCTGCTGTTCGGCGCCCGGCGCTGGTTCCACCCGGCGCCGCTCGCCCCCGCCGCGCAGCCCGTACCGGTGGGCTGACCCACCCCACGAACGACTGCGCCCGCCAGCGGTCTGGCCGGCGGGCGCAGTCTCTTCCCCTCTACCTTTCCCCTCTACGAATGATCAGCTGTGGCGGCCCCGACGACGACGGGCAACCACCGTGAACAGCACGCCGAAGCCCAGGGCCACGGCACCGAGCACGGCCGGCAGCGGGCCGGGCCCACCGGTGTGGGGCAGCTCGCCGCTCCCCTGGCCCGGGAACGGCCGCTGCGGATCCTGCGACGGCGCGCCGGGCTCACCGGTGCTCAACGGCCCGCTCGACGACGGGCCGTCGGTCGGGTTGCCGCTCGGGCCGTCCGAGGGGCCGTCGGTCGGGCCGCTCGTCGGCGAGGGCGAGTTCGTCGGCGAGTCCGTCGGGGACGGCGAGCCCGTCGGAGTCCGGGTCGGCGTCTGCGTGGGCGTAGGTGTCTGCGTGGACGTCGGAGTCGACGTCGGCGAGGACGTCGGGGACGGCGACGAGGTCGGCGACGGCGAGTCCGTCGGCGTAGGTGTGGGCGTGGCAGTCGGCGTAGGCGTCGGCACGTCCGCCGGCACCAGCCCCAGGTCCAGGCTCAGGTCCCGCGTCCCGCCCGAGAGCCGCACCGTCTGGGTGGTCCCGGTGACCGGGTCGGCGTCCGAGTCCCGTGCCGGGTCCTTCCCCGCGTGACGCACGGTGACCTCGGCGCCCGCCGGAACGGTCGTCAGGTCGAAGCGGACCGCGTACTCCCCGTCCGGCAGCTTGTCGAACAGGTAGTTCCCGTCCGCGTCCGTCACCGTGGTGACCGGCTTGCCCTGCTTGTCCCGGACCGGCCGGCCGGTCCCGTCCAGCAGCTCCACCCGGACGCCCGGCACCCCGCTCTCGCCGGAGTCCTGGACGCCGTTGCCGTCGCGGTCGGCCCAGACGCGGTCGCCGAGCGCATTGTTCGGCGGCACGGGCGCCTGGACGCCGACGCCGACCTTGGCGGGCTCGGCCGGCAGCAGCGGGCTGCCGGTGGAGTCGGTGGCGGTGTAGGCGAAGCTGTTCCAGGCGAAGTCGGCGTTGCCGGCGTCCACCGAGGCGACCATCGGCCAGGTCAGGGTGAACAGCCCGCCCGACGCCAGGGTGCCCGGCCGGCTGACCTTGAACCAGGTGGTGGTCCCCGGGCCGGGGAAGTCGGTGCTCCACCGGGCGTTCCCGTCGCACGGGCCGGGCACGGTGATCGCCCCGGTCACGCAGGGGTTCGGCGAGGTGGTGTACTCGATCGCCACGGTCGGGTCGCTGGAGCTCAGCGGCTGGGTGAGCGAGGGCGTCCAGGCGGAGCCACGCGGGGCGTCGGGGCGCAGCAGGTAGGAGTCGCCCGGGGTGGGCAGCTTGTCGTACGCGACGAAGTCGGTGACCGGGTCGGGCGAGTCGTTGCGGACGGTCAGCCGGTAGGAGAGGCCGCCGCCGGGCGTGGTGGTTCCGGTGGTGGCGTAGTCCGTGTCGAGGTCGCCCTTGACCTCCTTGAACGACCGCAGCACGGCCGGGACCTGCACCTCGACCTTGGAGGAGGCGTGGCACAGGGTCTCGGTGGTGTCGCCGTCGCCGTTCAGGTCGCGGCTGTCCGGCACGCCGCTGTCGGTGCCGAAGTAGGAGCAGGTGACGGGCGTCTCGGCCCCCTCGGTGGTGACGTACACGTCGTTGGTGAGGGTGCCGGGCTTGGCGCTGCCGGCGACCTGGACGTCGATCAGGGTGCGGTGGGCCTTCTGGTCGTTGAGGTACGTCATGTCGGGCGCGCCGGCCGGCCAGGTCAGCTTGAGCAGCTGGCGGCCGTCCGGGCCGGGCAGCACCTGGACGGACCGCGGGGCCGCGGCCTCCGGGTAGGCGGGGTCGGGCCGGGCGCTGCCGTCCTGGTAGACGAGGCCGGGCGGCAGCAGGTCGTACATCACCAGCGGGGTGCCCAGGGTGCGGCCGGTGCGGTTGTACGGGGTGATCCGGAAGGTCGCGATGCCGCCGGGGGCGAGGACCTCGCCGGAGGTGGTGGTCTTGGCGGCGCCCAGGTTGGTGGCCGCGGAGACGGTGGTGTCGGCGCAGGCGTTCGCCGAGGAGGTGGCGCCGGCCGCGTCGGTGCCCGTCACGTCCACGCAGTTGTGCAGCGGACCGGGCGCGGTGCGGCCGTCGTGGCCGGGGGTGACCACCTGGGCGAGCACCTGGACGGCGTTGCCGGGGCTCCAGCCGGTGGGGACGGGGCCGTTCCACTCGAAGCGCAGCCCGTCCAGTCGGCGGCCGGCCGGGATGCCGAGCACGTCGTTCGCCGGGTCCCCGGTGCCTTCGGCGAAGGTGATCCGGCGGCTGCTCGAACCGTCGAACGCCGTGCCGGGGGCGAAGGTCCGCCAGGCCGGGTCGCCGTCGAGCCGGTACTGGAGGGTGAGGCCGATGCCGGCCGGGTTCCAGGCCTCCAGCTGGATGGACTGCGGCATCAGCCAGTTGTAGAGGCCGGGGGTGGTGCCGGCGCCGGGGTCGGTCATCACCAGGCGGGTGGCGGGGCCGGCGATGTTGCCGGGGTGGAGGCTGAAGGAGGCGATGTCGCCGGAGACGACCTTGTCCTGCCAGACCTTGGAGGCGGTGACCTGGATGCCGGTGGTCGGCGGCTGGAAGGTCGGGGACTGGGCGGTGGCGTCGGAGAGGTCGCGCATGCCCTCGGGGCCGAGCGGGTCGCCCTGCAGGACCACCGAGTTGGTGGAGGTGGTGCCGCTGGGGAACGCCGGGTCGGGGTAGTTGACGACCAGGACGCCGGGGTTGCGGCAGCCGGCCTGGCCGTTGCCGGAACGGAAGGCGCCGATGTCGAACACCCAGCGGTCGGGGTCGGCCGGGTCCTGGGTCCAGCCGGGCGAGCGGCCGGTGTCGACGACGGCGCCGGGTGGCAGGGTGTCGACCAGTCGGGCGGCGTCCAGGTCGACGTTGGGGACGCCGCTGGTGGAGCAGGCGCTGAACTGGTAGGTGACCGAGCGGCCGTCCTGACTGCTGGTCTGCACGCCCTTGGTGACCTTGTAGTCGGGCTGGACGACGGCACCGGTGGTGGCGGAGCCGGTCTGCGCGGGCTCGCCGTCGGCGGTCAGGGTCGCCGAGTTGACGGCCTCGGTGCCGTCGGGGGTGGTGAAGTTCGGGAACCGGAGGACGACCTTGACGGTCGCGGTGGTCCCCGGGGTGAGGGTGAGGAGCTTGATGTCGAGGGTGCCGCCGACGGTGCCGGCCGCCGGGACGGTCGAGCCGGCGACGTCGACGGTGCTCGCGTCCGGGGTCCAGCCGACGAACTCCATCCCGGCGGGGAGGGTGTCGGTGATCCGGCCGTTGGCGCAGTCGGTGACCGAGCAGGTGTAGCGCAGGGTGTAGGTGACGTTCTCGCCGGGTGCCACCGTCGGCTTGTCCACCGTCTTGGTGAAGCTGACGGCGGCTTGGGCGGTCGGGGCGGTGAGGGTGCCGGTGAGCAGCGTGCCCGCGAAGAGGCCCAGGGCGGTGGCCATTCGGCCTGCCCTGGACGGGGGTGAGGGTATTGATCGGAGCGTCCGCATGCTGGAATCTCACCCTCCGTTAATCCGAATGGAGGTACGACGCGAGAGTAAATGAGCACTTTTCACCCGATTGGAGCAGTCAAAGGGCCAGGCGCGGGGCAAACCGGACGGGCCATCGCCATCCGCCGGTGACGGTATGTGATCAGTCGGTCGAGACCGTAGCGGTCGGAGCCCCACCGGCCGGCGCCGTGGAGGAGCGCAGCACCAGGGACGCAGCCAGCGGCGCGACCGGTACCACCCGCTCCCCGCGCAGCAGCGCCGCCAGCGCGGCCGCGCCCGCCCGGCCCAGTTCCTCGCCCGGCAGGTCGACGGTGGTCAGCGGCGGGACGAGCAGCGCGGCCACCGTGACGTTGTCCATGCCCACCACCGACAGGTCCTCCGGCACCCGCAACCCCAGCTCCGCGGCGGCCTGGTAGACCCCGGAGGCGACCACGTCGTCGTCGCAGACCACGGCGCGCGGCCGGTCCGCCCGCTCCAGCAGCCGGCCCGCGACGGCCCGCGCGGCCCGGTGGCCCTCGTTCAGGCTCACCCCCAGCTCCACGACGTCCAGGTCGAGTTCGCGCACGGCCTGCTCGAAGGCGGCCTGCCGCACCCGGAAGGTGTAAGCGGAGTGGCTGGAGCGCAGCCGGCCGATCCTGCGGTGGCCGAGCGCGGCCAGGTGCTCGACCGCGGCCCGCATCCCGCCGGCCACGTCGAGCTCGACGGTCGGGCGCGCCCGGTCGGTGCCGGGGTCGGCGTCCAGGAAGACGACGGGGGTGTCGGCGGGCAGCTCGCCGAGCTGGCTGTCGTCCGGGGAGCAGATCAGCAGGCCGTCGAAGCGGCCCGCGGTGGCGGCCTCGGTGAGGGTGGCGCGGCCCCAGCCGGAGCTGACCACCACGGCCAGGCCGTTGCGGCCGGCCTCCTCGTGGACGCCCTCCAGCACCCGGCCGAAGAAGGGGCCCTGGAGGTTCGGCACGGCCAGCAGGATCATCCCGCTGCGGCCGAGCCGCAGCTGCCGGCCGGCCGCCTGCGGGCGGTAGCCGAGGCTGTCGGCGGCCTGCCGGACCCGCTCCCGGGTGGCCTCGGAGACCCGTCGACCGGCCTCGGCACCGGAGAAGACCAGGGAGACCGTGGCCTGGGAGACCCCGGCGAGCCGGGCCACGTCCCGGCCGGTGGGCCGCCGGACGGGGGCCGGCCAGGTGCCGAGCGCGGCCTCGGCGGGCGCCCCCTCCCCGGCGGCCCGGCGCTCGGACGGGTCCGGCGACGGCACAGGCGACTCGGACGGCACAGGCGGCTCGGACGGCACGGAGCCTCGGGCGGCGGGCACGGCGGTTGCGCTCGCGGGTGGGGCCGGGGTCAGCTCTGGCCGGCGGCAGCCGCGCGGGCGGCGTCGTCGACGGCGTCCTCCTCGGCGTTCTGCGCGGCGATCCGGTCGGCGGTACGGCTGCGCAGCCCGGTGACCTTGCCGCTGATCTGCGCGGACATCTCGTCGCGCTGCCTGCTCAGCAGCGCGTAGCTGAGCGGCGCGGAGGCGAGCGCGGCCAGCAGGAAGAGGAAGACCACGCCGGCCTCACCGCTGACCGGGATGACCCCGAAGTGCCCGAGCAGCAGGGCCACCAGCAGGCAGCCGAGGAAGATGCTGACCCGCAGGGAGGTGTAGCGGAGCGTGGCGTGCGACTTCTCCGGGCCGTTGCTGGTCACTCGACACATCCTTCTTCGTTGCGCTGGGACGGGTCCTCCAGTCAAGCATGCCTGACGGCCGCGGCGGGTCACGGGGCACCCGCACCGGCCCGCTCCACCCGTCCGGGGCGGGTTTCAGCGCAGGTCGAGCCACAGGGTGATGTCGTCCCGGTCGTCCCCGGGGGCGACCCGGATCGCGGCCGGCACCCGGCCGACCTCCCGGTAGCCGGCGCGGGCGTAGAACCGCTCCAGCCCCAGGCCGCCGCGCGCGGTGAGCCGCAGCGACTCCAGGCCCCACTCCCGGGCCACCCGCTCGGCCTCGGCGAGCAGCCGGGCGCCGTGGCCGTGGCCCTGGAAGTCCGGGTGCACCATGACCCGCTTGAGCATCCGCCAGTGCTCCATGAGGTCGAAGCGCATCGATTCGAAGAACAGCACGCCGACCAGGCGGCCCGTCCCGCTCTCGTGGGCGACCAGCAGCCGGTCCGGGCCGTCCGGCGCCACCCCGGCGAACTGGCGGTCGGCCGTGTTCCAGACCTCTTCCTCGGTGACCGGCGCCACGAAGCCGACCGCGCCGCCGGCGTTGGTGACGTCGGTCCAGAGCCGGACGATGTCCGTCCGCAGGTCGGGGTCGAGCTTCGGGTCCAGGGTGAAGATCAGCGCCATGGGGCGGAGCCTAGACCCCCGGTAGGACGGTCCTGCCGGAGGCCCGGCACCACCCCGGCCACGCGACGCCGCCGTCGCCCGCGCACCGGCCGCCGCCCCCCGGGCCGACCGCCACGGGATCGAATGCCGCGGGCCGGCCGTCACGGGCCCTCCGTCACGGGAGGGCAGGCACCGCCCGGTCTCCCCGACCGGTGCCCAGCGCCAGGCAGAGCCCGACCGCGACCACGCACAGCGCTCCGGCGCCGTACCAGGTGAGGTCGTAGTTGCCGAGGGCGTCCCGGGCGAGGCCGGCCAGCCCGGCGACGACGGCCGCGCCGATCTGGTGGGCGGCGAGCACCCAGCCGA
Source organism: Kitasatospora sp. NPDC002543 (assembly GCF_053594915.1). Taxonomy (NCBI): domain Bacteria; kingdom Bacillati; phylum Actinomycetota; class Actinomycetes; order Kitasatosporales; family Streptomycetaceae; genus Kitasatospora; species Kitasatospora sp. NPDC002543. The sequence continues at coordinate 62,771 of NZ_JBSFWR010000001.1, forward strand.
AGACGATCGGGGCGTCCTCGCCGAAGTACCGTCGGCACAGCGCGACGGTCGGCGGCACGGTGGCCACCCAGTCCAGGCCGTAGAAGATCACGAAGGCGAGGATCGGCGGCTGGAGCGATCCGGCCAGCAGCTGCGGCAGCAGGAACAGGGACAGACCGCGCAGCCCGTAGTAGACGGTCAGCAGCAGCCGGGAGTCGGCCCGGTCGGTGAGCCAGCCGCTGAAGACCGTGCCCAGCACGTCGAACACGCCGATCAGGGCGAGCAGGCTCGCGGCGGTGGTGACCGGCATGCCGTGGTCGTGCGCGGCCGGGATGAAGTGGGTGCCGACCAGGCCGGCCGTGGTGGCGCCGCAGATCGCGAAGGAGCCGGCCAGCAGCCAGAACGCCCGGGTGCGGGCGGCGTCCCGCAGCACCCGCAGGGTGCGGGCCACGGCGCGGCCGTCCCGCACCGGCTCGGGCGGGGCCTCGGTGGCGCCGTACGGGAGCAGGCCGAGGTCGGCGGGCCGTTCGCGCATCAGCAGCAGGACCGGGACGGCGACGGCGCTGGCGGCGAGCGAGACCACGGCCGAGCGCCAGCCGTGCTGCTCGACCAGCCAGGCACCGACCGGCAGGAAGACGAGGTTCCCCGCGGCTCCGGCGGCGGTCAGCACCCCGGTGACCAGGCCCTGGCGGGCCCGGAACCAGCGGCCGGTGATGGTGGTGGCGAACGCGCCGGCCATCGATCCGCTGCCGAGGCCGACCAGCACGCCCCAGCAGAGCACCAGTTGCCAGGGCTCGCGCATCAGCATGGTCAGCCCGGCGCCGACCGAGATGGTCAGCAGCGCGCAGACCACCACCAGGCGCACCCCGAAACGGTCCATCAGGGCGGCGGCGAAGGGGGCGGTGAGGCCGTAGAGCGCCAGGTTGACGGACGTGGCGCTGGAGATCGTCGCGAGCGACCAGCCGAACTCGTTGTGCAGGGCGTCCATCATCAGGCTCGGCGTGGAGCGGAAGCCGGCCGAGCCGAGCAGGACGAGCAGGGAGACGGCGGCCACCACCCAGGCGTAGTGCACCCGGGGGCGCCCGGCGGGGGCCGGTGGGACGGAGCGGGATGCGGGGGCGAGGACACTGCGTTCGGTCACGCGAACGAGTGTTCCGGGCCGCCCGGGCGCCGGCGAGTGGCCCGGATGACAGCTTTCGCAAGAATCGGGCCACGGCCCGCAGTACGCTGTCCCGGACCCACCGACGCCCGAGGGGACGGCATGGCACACCTGGTCGCGGTACTCGCCCTGGAAGGCGTGATCGCCTTCGAACTCGGCATCCCCGCCCGCATCTTCGGCGGCGCCAAGGACCCGGACGGACGGCCGCTGTACGAGGTGGCCACCTGCACCCTGGACGGAGGGCCGGTCACCACCAGCGCCGACTTCCGGATCGTGGTCGACCACGGGCCCGAACTGCTGGAGCGGGCCGACACGGTGCTGATCCCGGCCTCCGCCGACTCCAGTCCGGCCGTCGCCGACGCCTGCTTCACCCCGGCCCTGGCCGCCGCGCTGGCCCGGATCCGGCCCGGCACCCGGCTGATGTCGATCTGCACCGGCTCCTTCATCCTGGCCGCCGCCGGACTGCTGGACGGCCGGCCGGCCACCACCCACTGGCGCTACACCGAGCGCTTCGCCCGGCTGTTCCCCTGGGTCCGGCTGGACCCCGACGTGCTCTACACCGACGACGGCGACGTCCTCACCTCCGGCGGGGTGGCCGCCGGCGTGGACCTCTGCCTGCACGTGGTGCGCCGCGACCACGGCAGCGCGGTGGCCAACGCGGTGGCCCGCAACTGCCTGGTGCCGCCGTGGCGCGAGGGCGGCCAGAAGCAGTACGTGGAGGCCCCGAGCCCGGTGGAGTCCGGCGGCAACGGCACCGCCGCGGTGCGCGCCTGGGCGCTGGAGCACCTGGACCGGCCGCTGGTCCTGCGCCAACTCGCCGACCGGGCGGGGATGAGCGTGCGGACCTTCACCCGGCGCTTCCGCGAGGAGACCGGCGCCAGCCCCGGCCAGTGGATCACCACCCAGCGCACCGAGCGGGCCCGCCAGCTGCTGGAGCGGACCGACCTGACGATCGACCAGGTCGCCCGGGAGTCCGGATTCGGCACCGCCGCCTCGCTGCGGCTGCAGCTGCGCGGCCGGCTCGACGTCGCGCCGAGCGCCTACCGGCGCACCTTCCGCGCCGTCCCGGAGAGCCGCGCCGTCCCCGAGCACCGCACCGACGCCGGGAGCAGCACCGCCCCCGAGAGCCGCACCGGCGCCGAGAGCCCCGCGTCTTCCGGCAGCCCCGTCCGGCGCGCTTCCTGAGCAAGGCCCGGGAGCCGACCGGCCGCTGGCCGGAACTCGTCGCACCAGGGCACCGCATTGGATGGCGGCAGGCCGCACGCACCCCGAGCGCGGTACGGCCGGCCGCCATCCAACCGCGGCGCGCGAGCCCTGAATCCGCGCCGCACCCTCCGCACTCGCCGAGGAGCGGCCCGTGGCCGGTCGCCCCCGGTGCCCCCCTGCTGGCACGAATCCCCTGGACAGCAGCACCACGGCGACGGACGGACGTCCCCTCGGCGTCCCCTCGCGACGGAGCGCCGCACCCAAGCGTGATCAGTCGGATACGTCACGTCAATGGGTAGTCCGAAATTCGGAATGGTTGCGTCACCTTTCGGCCGGTGATCAGCGCCGTGATCGGCACCGCCCGGCGGCCGCCGCGAAAGCCGCTATTGCGCCAATGCCGCCCAGTCCACGTCGGCCAGCGGATCGGCCGGGCGGGCGTCGCTGCCGATCTCGCACCAGACCCGCTTGCCCGGGCCGTCCGGGTACCAGCCCCAGCGTTCGCAGAGCAGCTCGACCAACTCGAGGCCGCGCCCGTTGGTCGCGTCCTCGTCCGCACCCGCGCGCCGCGGGGTCGGGGCGGCCCGGCTCGCGTCGGCGACCTCCACCCGCAACGGGGCGGGCCGGCCGCCCTGTCGCGGACCGTCGGCATCCTCCCCGGCGTCGGCCACCGGCAGACAGAGCATCAGCACGGCCGGACAGCCGGTGTGCACCACGGCGTTGGTCACCAGCTCCGAGACCACCAGCACCACCGTCTCGGCCATCGGCGCGTCCGGGTCCACCCCGTGGTTCAGCAGCCGCGAGCGCACCCACCGGCGGGCCCGGCCGACCTCGGCGGGGTCGGCCTGAACCGCCAGCTGTACCTGAAGAACCTGCACCGCTCCACCACCTGCACTCGCAGTTCGGCCATAGTCCCGATCGGGCCGGATCGGCCGGCGGGCCCTCGCACGTCACCCGGCGCCACCCGAGCCGTACCCGGGCGCCCGCCCGATCCGTCCGCCCGCGCCCACTCGTCCGCGCCGTCTCCTCGGCCGGGCTCCGGCCGCGACAGGAATACGCCTCAGGATGGGCGGGAGAACGGAGCGCAGCAAGCGCTTCGGGCATATTCCGGCGATCGGGCGACAGGGCGGTGCATACTGTCCCGCTCACTCTCGCGAGCCTCGCACCGGTGATCGTCCGGCCCGGGCCGGCCTGCCGGTCCCGCAGTCGGGAACCTACCGCCGTGCGCCGCGCGCGCCCCGTCCGCCACTCGCGAACCACCCGTGCGACGTATGTCCAACGGCTCTCGAACAACGGCACCGCCGGGCGGTCCGGCCCCGGCGCCGGGCGATCCCGCTCGACCGCTCGACGGGCGTGGGACCCGGCCCGCGGACGGGGCCGAGCGGGGAGCCACGACCATGAAGAGGGCGATCCGCGAGGAACGGTTCCGTTCTTGCCGGAATCGCCCCCGGCGCCACCCGGACGCGGGATACCGTGGGGTACGCCAGCGAACCCGTTCAGGAGGGTGGTTCCCGATGGCCACCCCGGAGCGGACCCCGCGCTGGGACGAGCAGTTGCAGCGCCGGCTCGCCCGCGGCGAGGAGACGGCGCTCGGCGAACTCTACGATCAGCTGGCACCGATGGTGCACGGCCTGGCCGGACGGATACTGGCCGACCAGTCCGCCGCCACCCAGCTCACCCGGGAGATCTTCGCCCATGTCTGGGAGCACCCCGAGGACTTCGACCCCGCCCAGGGCACACTGCGCTCCTGGCTCGGCGCGCTGACCCACCACCGCGCGGTCGAACGGCTGCGCGCACGGCGGGCCGCCGAGCGGGCACCGGGCGCGGAGGCCGAGATCCGCGCCGTGGCCACCGCCGCGCGGATGCAGTACGTGGTCGACTCCCTGCCCCAACCCCTGCGTGAGACCATCGCGGTGACGTACTACGACGGCCGCACCTACCGCGAGACGGCCCGGCTGCTCGGCATCAGCGAGCAGGCCGCCAAGCAGCGGATGCGGCTCGGTCTGGAGCTGCTGGCCACCGAACTGGCCGACGAACGCGCCCGCCAGGACGGAACCGGGGACGGGAACGGGGAGACGTGAGCAGCACTGAGGAGCAGCACGACGCCCTGCGCTCGCTGCTCGGCGCGTGGGCCCTCGGCGCCTGCCCGGCCCGCGAGGCCGCCGAGTTGGAGCAGCACCTGCGCGACTGCCGGGAGTGCGCCGAGGAGGCCGCCCGGCTGCGCGAGGCGGCCGGCTGGCTCTCCCTGGACGAGCCGCTGGACCAGCCCGGCTCGCTGCGCCAACAGGTGCTCGACTGGTGCCTGGCCCGCCGGCCGCCCGAACTGCCCGTCCCCGCCTGGGGCATGCCGTACACCGCGGAGACGGCCAAGCTCGACGCGCTGCTGCGCGACCTCGGCCCCGAGGAGTGGCAGGAGGTGGCCGAACTGCCGTGGCACGGCGGCACCGAACTGCTGCGCCCGGCCGAGGTGCTGGGCCGGCTGACCGCGGTGGACGGCTTCCTGGCGCTGGCGCTCGGCCTGCCCGACCCGGTGCCGGCCGCCCCGGGGCTGACCTCGGTGCCGGGCCCGACCGCCGTGCCGGCCGGGCGGCGGGTGCCGCCGCAGGAGCCGGCCGCCGGTCCCGCGGTGCCGCGCGTCCCGCCGCAGGGCGGTCCGTACGCCACGATCACCGCCCGCACCGCCCGGCTGGTCGCCGACCAGGCCGGGCTGGCACCGCAGTCGGTGCGCTCCCGCTGGCGGCGGCAGACCCACGACCTGGTGCGCAGCGCCGCGCTCGCGCCGCAGGGCAACACCCCGGTCGACTACGGCTACGCGGTGCTGCCGCTGCGCGACGCCTTCGTGGACCGCGCCTTCGAGTGCTTCGTGCACGGCGAGGACGTGGCCCGGGCGGTCGCCTACCCGTACGCGCCGCCGGCGCCGCAGCACCTGCGGCAGATGGTGGAGCTGGTGGTCCGGCTGCTGCCCCGGGCGCTGGCCGGGCTGCGCGCGGCCCGCCCGGAACACGCCGGGGTGCCGGTCTCGCCGGGTGGTGCGCCGGAGGGCGGGGTCCGGACCGCCCGGCGGGTGCGGCTGATGGTCGACGGCCCGGCGGGCGGCGAGTGGCTGATCACCCTGGACGGCGGCGACGGCCGCCCCGACGGCCCGCCCGACGCGGAGCCGGTGGCCTCGATGGTGCTGGACGGCCTGGAGCTGTGCCAGCTGGCCGCCGCGCACCGCGACCCGGACCGGCTGCCGGTCGGCGCGCACGGCGACCGGGCCGCGGTCCGCGAGGTGCTGCACGCGCTCCCGTTGCTGTCGCGGCCGTAGGGCGCTCCCCGGCCCCGGTTACCCGAAGACGACCGTACGGGTCCCGTCCAGGAGCACCCGGTGCTCGCTGTGCCACTTCACCGCGCGGGCCAGCGCCTGGCACTCGACGTCCCGGCCGAGCGCGACCAGCTGGTCGGGGCTGACGTCGTGGGTGACCCGGGCGACCTCCTGCTCGATGATCGGGCCCTCGTCCAGATCCGCCGTGACGTAGTGGGCGGTGGCGCCGATCAGCTTCACGCCGCGCGCGTGCGCCTGGTGGTACGGCTTGGCGCCCTTGAAGCTCGGCAGGAAGGAGTGGTGGATGTTGATCACGCGGCCGGACAGCTCGGTGCACAGCTGGTCGGAGAGCACCTGCATGTAGCGGGCCAGCACGACCAGTTCGACGTTCTCCTTGGCGACCAGGTCGAGCAGCTGCCGCTCGGCCTCGGCCTTGGTGTCTCGGGTCACCGGGATGTGGTGGAAGGGGACGCCGTAGCTCTCGGTCAGGTCCCGCAGGTCGGTGTGGTTGGAGACCACCGCGGCGATCTCCACCGGCAGGGCGCCGATCCGGGTGCGGTAGAGCAGGTCGTTCAGGCAGTGCCCGAACTTGCTGACCATGAGCACGATCCGCATCTTCTGCTCGGTCGGGTGGATCTGCCAGTCCATCCCGAAGGAGGCGCCGATCGCCGCGAAGCTGGCCCGCAGCTTGTCGGCGGTGACCGGCTCGGGGGCGGAGAAGTGCACCCGCATGAAGAAGAGCCCGCTGTCGCCGTCCCCGAACTGCTGGCTGTCGATGATGTTGCAGCCGGTCATGAAGAGGTAACTGGAGACAGCGTGGACGATGCCCTGCTTGTCGGCGCAGGACAGCGTGAGGACGTACTGGGCGCCGGCCGGCTGCTGTTCCACTGGGGGTATCCCGTTCTGAGGTCGTGACGTGGGTGGATGGTCCAGCGTGTCACATCCCGGACGCCCGCCGCCCGGCTGCCCGCACTGCGGGACGGCGGGCGGGACGGCGGGCGGCGGGCGGCGGGTGCCCGGCGGCTCAGACCCGGGTGAGGATGCGCAGCACGTCCAGCGACTTGGGCGGCGCGTCCGGGTCGTCCCCGTCGCCCACGGCCATCGCGACGTGCGCCTCGCGGGCGGCCCGAACGGTCTCCGGCCAGCCGGGGTGCCCGAAGTAGGCGGAGGCCGGCGCGTCCGCACCGACCTCGTGCAGCATCTGCACGGCCCTCAGCACCGCGACGTCCACCAGCGCGGCCTCGGCGGTGTCACGGAAGATCGTTCCGACGTACTTCTCGGCCGACCAGCGGTCCAGCCAGGTGTCCTCGACCAGCCGGTAGACGGCGTCGGTCACGTCCCCGTAGCCCTCCCGGCCGATCAGCCAGGTGTCCTGCTGGAAACCGGGGTCGGACAGCATGTGCAGCGCCGAGCGCAGTCGGGCTCGCCAGCGCCACCAGGGCAGGTCGTTGAGCGGCATGCCGCCCATCGTGCTGGAGCGGTGGCCCGGACGAGAAGGGTTTCGGGCGGACCGATACGAAGAATCTGTGCTGGCGGACATGGTGAACGATCGTACGTTCCCCGCCTGTTCGTACTCCACTCGCGATCTACACGCGTACCGCCCCGGAGTTCGGCCGCCGTTCGCCGCCCGTTCGCACTTCGGCCCTCTCGGCTTGTGCCGCCGGGGCTTGGCTTGCTCCGGTGCGCCGGAGGGCGCCCAGAGAGGGAATACCGATGACCAGCCGGAGGGACTCGTTCCAGGCCCGTCCCCAGACCGGGCGACGCCGCCGCCGACGCCCGATCGCAGCCGCCGCCACCGCCGCGGCCCTGCTCCCCACCCTCTTCATGGCCTCCGCGTGCGGCGGATCGGCCGATGCTTCGACCAGCGGCAGCGAACTGACCGTGATGACCTGGGCCCCGGCCGGCACGGGCGCCGCCGACCGCCCCGGCATGACCGCGCTCGCCTCCGCCATCGGCAAGGACGTCAACACCAAGGGCGGTGTGAACGGCCACCGGCTGCGCGTGCTGACCTGCAACGAGCACAACACCGCGGACGGCGCCCGCGCCTGCGCCCAGCAGGCGGTGGACGCCAAGGTGGTCGCCGTGATCGGCTCCTACAGCCAGTGGGGCGAGGCGTTCATGCCGGTGCTGGAGCGCGCCGGCATCCCGCTGATCGGCGGCTACGGCCTCTCCCAGCCGGAGTTCGCCAGCCCGCTGTCCTACCCGGTGGACGGCGGCCTGCCCGCACTGATCGCGGGCAACGGCCGCCAGCTGGTGGACGCCGGGTGCAAGACCGTCTCCCTGGTCCGCCCGGACACCCCGGCCGGCGACAACCTGCTCGGCTACCTGGGCACCGCGCTGCGGCCGGCCGGGATCAAGCTGACCGACGTCAAGGCGCCCGAGCAGTCCTCCGACTACACCCCGGTGGTCCGCAAGGCGATCGGCAAGGACGAGGCGGGCACCTGCGTCAGCGTCGCCCTGGCCGCCGAACCGACCGGCAACCTGCTGGACGCCTACCGGCGGCTGAACCCGAAGAACACCCGGATCGCCTCGATCATCGGCAGCGTCCAGCAGTCGGTGGTGGACTCCACCGGCGGCGACACCGGCCCGCTCGGCGGCGCCTACGTCACCAGCTGGTACCCGCCGGAGTCGGCGAAGATCTGGGACGGGCTGCGCGCGGTGGCGCTCACCGACTCCACCGGCGGACACCCCATCGACGTCGCCGACCCGGGCGTGCAGACCACCTGGGTCGCCTACGAGGTGTTCCGGACGGCGGTGCAGAAGCTGGCGGAGTCCGGCAAGCCGGTCACCTCGAAGTCGGTCACCTCGCTGCTGGACAGCGGCGAGGGCATCGACGTGGGGATCACCCCGCCGCTGGCCTGGGGCACCACCAACATGCTCCCCAGCAGCGGATCGCCGCGGCTGGTGAACACCTGGGTCACCTACCAGGTGGTCAAGAACGGCCGGATGACCCTGCAGCAGCCGGGCTTCGTCGACATCCGCTGGGCACTCACCGGGGGCCGGCCGCCGGCCTGACCGGGACCGCGCCCGGCGCGAGGGGGGCCGGCCTTCGGGCCGGCCCCCCTCGACGTTCACCGGCCGTCGCTCACAGGTCGCCGTCGCTCTTGTTGGGCAGCCCGGTCTGGCCGGCGATCGCGTTCCAGAGCGTGGAGGCCTGCTTCTTCGCGGTGGTCGCGGTGCCGCTGGCCTGGACGGCGTTCTTGTAGTGCTGGTTGTCCTGCTTCTTCGCGTCGCAGGAGCCCTGCGCGTCCTGCGCCCAGGCCGCGTACTCGTCGTCGGCCTGGGCCGAGGCCGTCCAGGCCGCGTTGAGCTGCTCCACCAGCTGCTGGCCGCCGGGCAGCTTGTCGGTCTTCAGCTGGCCGAGCTTGCTCTGGAGCTCGCGCCGCTTGCCGGCCGCGGCGGTCAGCGCCTGCTGGGACTCGGGCAGCTTGTCGCACTTCTGCACCGAGGCGACCGCGGAGACCACCGAGCTGCGGCTGTCGCTCGCGGTGCCCAGCAGGTCCGACAGCGGCTGCGCCTGGGCCTTGACGTCCGGGTCGACGGCCGCGCCGGAACCGCTCGCGCTCGGCGCCCCGGGGGTGGCGGAGGTGCTCCCGGTGGCGGCCACCGGGGTGTTCTTCTTGTCGTCGCCCTTGGGCTCGTCCCCGCCGCCCATCAGGACGGCGACCAGGATGCCGGCCGCCGCGCAGCCCGCCACCACACCACCGACGATCAGCTTGGTGGACGGGCGTCCGCCGCGCCCCGAGCCGCCGCCCTGGGTCGCGTCGAACCCCCGGTCGTAGCCCTGCCCGTAGTCCTGGCCCTGCTCCGGGGCGTAGCCCTGGTGGTAGTCCTGCGCCGGGTGGGCCGGCTGCGGCTGGGCGGCCGGCGGATAGCCCTGGTACCCCGGCGCGGGCTGCGGCTGCGGGTAGCCGGGCTGGGCCTGCGCCGCCGGGTAGCCGGCCGCGTGCGGGTCCCCCGCGGGGTACGGCGGCAGGTGCTGGGTCTCCGGGGCCGGCTCGGGCCGCGGGGCCCCGTAACCGGGCTGCGGAGCGCCGTAGCCGGGCTGCTGCCCGCCCCACGAGGCGCCCGGCCCGGGCATCGGCTGCGCGGGCATGGCCTGGGTCGGCAGCGCGTGCCCGCCCTCGCCGAGGTACTCCGGCTGCCCGGACGGCCGGCCCACCGGCGGCACGGCCGAGTGGGCCTGCGGCTGGCCCGGCTGCCCCTGGGGCTGCCCGGGCTCGGGGCGGAACAGGTCGTCCAGGTTGAAGTCACCGGAGTTCGGGTACGAGCGGCGCTGACTCAACGCGATTCCTCACCTGTGCAGGACCGCGCACTGACGGCGGACCACATCTCGTCGGTTCTTGGGAGCATCACAGTTCCTTGGACGTCGCGCCCACGCTACCGGTTCGCCTCACCGGGTGACCACGTGGGCGGGACATCCGTCACGCTCCCTGCACAGACGATCCGCGGCTGCTCGGGGCTCGGGCCGCCCCCGGCTCGGGCCTCCCCCGGACGCGGGCCGCCCCGGCTCGGGCCTCCCCCGGGCCCGAGGACGGAGACGGGCCCGCGGTCAGGCGGCCTCGGCGTCCGCCCGCGCGTGGAACTCGCGGACCACCCGCTGCTCCCGGTACGGCTCCAGCCTGCGCCGGAACTCGTCCAGGTACTCCACGCCCCGGTTGGAGCGCAGCCCGCTCAGCAGCCGGACCGCCTGGGTGCCCGTCTCGCAGGCGCGTTCCAGGTCCCGCTGCTGGAGCTGGGCGGTGGCCAGCAGGACGAGGTCCACCGCCCGGCGCCGGACCCGGGTCGGCGGGTGCAGGTCGAGCGCCCGGCGCGCGTAGTGCTCGGCCGGACCGGCCTGCTCCAGGTCCCGGTGGCAGTGGGCCAGCTCGTCCGCGAGGTAGGCGTCGTCGAAGTGGGCGATCCAGTCCGGGTCGTCCTCGGGACGGCGCTTCTCCATCATCTCCAGCGCCCTCGCCGACACCGCCTCGCAGGAGCGGGCGTCGCCGAGCAGGGCGTGGCCGCGGGCCTCGGCGGCGTAGAACATCGCCATCGCCGTCGGGGTGGCGACCGAACGGGCGCCCTCCTGTGCGGCGCGGGCGAGTTGGGCGATCTCCCTCGGGTTGCCGAGGGTGGCGGCCAAGTGGCTCATCGAGGCGGCCAGCACGTAGCCGCCGTAGCCGCGGTCGTCGGCGGCCTGGGCCAGCCGCAGCGCCTGGATGTAGTAGCGCTGGGCGAGCCCGGGCTGCCCGGTGTCCACCGCCATGTACCCGGCCAGTTCGGTCAACCTGGCCACGGCGGCGAAGAGTTGGCGACCGGTCTCCTCCCGGTAGGCGCCGCCGAGCAGGCCGGAGACCACCGAGTTGAGGTAGTGCACCACCACCGGGCGCACATGGCCGCTGCCGAAGCGGTGGTCCAGGTCGACCAGCATCGCGGTGGTCGCCCTGATCGCGGCCACGTCGGTCGGACCGACCCGGGGGCCACCGGCCCGCGCCACCACCGGGTCCGGCGGGGTGATCAGCCAGTCCCGGCTGGGCTCCACCAGCGCGGAGGCGGCCACCGTCGCGCCGGTCAGGAAGTCCCGCCGGCCGACGTCGCTGCGCCACAGCTCGCACACCTGCTCCAGGGCGGCGCCGATGGTCGGCGCGAACTGGAGCCCGATGCCGGAGCTCAGGTTCTTGCCGTCCGCCATGCCGATCTCCTCGACCGACACGCTGCGGCCGAGCTTGCGCCCCAGGGCCTCGGCGATCACGGCCGGTGCCTGCCCGCGCGGCTGCTGCCCTCGCAGCCAGCGGGCGACGGAGGTCTTGTCGTACCGAAGGTCGAGCCCGTGTTCGGCACCGCAGAGGTTGACCCTCCGGGCCAGACCGGCGTTGGAGCAGCTGGCCTCCTGGATCAGTTGCTGCAGACGCTCGTTGGGCTGTCGTGCGACGAGTGGTCTCGCGGCCATTGGGCTTCGCCTCCCCACACCCTCCGGTCCCGGCCGGCGGGCGACGATTCTGCTGATCTGTTGCCGACTGTCCGACCGTCCAAGGAATCTGACACCAGGTTAGCGATCAGCAACGCCAGCGGGATACCCACGGTGACGAACCGCACCCCCCTTGCGCCCTGGTAAATGCTCCTGTGCGCCCCCGCTGCGCCTGCCCTCGGGCCCTTCAACTCGGTCGACTAACCGGAACGGGTGACATTGCCGGGATGCACCCAACCGGGCGCCCCAGGGCCGTAACCAGCCTCACACACGGTAGTTGAGCACCCCGTGGAAGACATCCCCGACGCCTCCGGCGCCGCACGCCGGAACGAGAGAGCCACTCCGCCCCCCTTACTCGTCGAAGCCGTCGGCTACGCCGAGACCCGCCACTGGGAGGTCGCCCCGGGCGCCTGGCTGGTCGACGACGGCGACGGCGGCGTCCGCTGCTCCTGCGGCGACCGGCGCTGCACGCTCCCGGGCGCCCACCCGCTGGACGACGACTGGGCGAGGACGGCGAGCGCCGGCCCCGGCGCCGTACGGCGCTGGTGGACCGAGCAGCCGCAGGCCTCGATCCTGCTGCCCACCGGCCGCTCCTTCGACGTCCTGGACGTCCCGGAGACGGCCGGCTGCCTGGCACTCGCCCGGATGGAGCGGATGGACCTCCAGCTCGGTCCGGTGGTGGTCCAGCCCGCCGCACCCGGGCGGATCGGGCGCCGGCTGCACTTCCTGGTGCTGCCCGGGGTCTCGGCCAGGCTTCCGGAGCTGCTCCGCCGGCTCGGCTGGCCGCCCGGCCGGCTCGACCTGGTCGCCCGCGGCGAGGGCGACTGGACGGTCGCCCCGCCCTCCCGGATCGGCTCCCTGGGGTACGCCCAGTGGGCCCGCTCCCCCTCCGCGCTCAACCGCTGGCTGCCGGACGCCGCCGAACTGGTCACCCCGCTCGCGTACGCCTGCGGCCGCGAGGCCTCCTCGGCCCGCGGCGCCCGGACCGACTCCCCCCTGGACAGCCGCCCTCTGCCGATCGGGTGAGGGCGGACGCCGCGCGACACCACGCGCGCGAGTGACGGGCCTTGTCTCCCACCGGAGACGGGGCCCGTCATACGCATGTCCGGATAAGGCTTCCGTGTACCCGCTGGTCAACGGGAAAAGCCCCTCGTACGAGTGACAGCACTCAAGGATTGCCATGATCGGCCGAGGGGAGGAATTGCGATGTGTGGGGACGCCGGCAGGGGCGCTCGGACGGGGAAGCCGGGCGGCGGCGACGGAGGGGAACGGGAGGGAGCGGGGAGGGGCGGGAGGGAAAGGGGAGGCGAGCGGGCCCGCTGCACGGGAGAGCAGCGGGCCCGCTCGGCTGTGTCCCTGGCGCGGGGCCCCGGCGCCGGCGCCTCAGGCCTGGGCGACGAAGACGTGCTGGGCGATGTCCTTGCCCAGCTCCGCCGCGTTCTCCCCGGTGCCGACCAGCACGCCGCCGACGCCGGCACTCACCTTGACCGTGGATCCCGGCCGGACGCCGGCCCGGCGCAGGGTGCTCATCAGCGCGCTGTCCGTCTGGATCGGCTCGCCGATCCGGCGGACCACCACGTCGGCCCCGGCCTCGCCGGGCTTGACGGTGTCCAGCGGGACGAGCCCGGCGTCGAAGCCCTCGCCCTCGGCCTTGGTGTCGCCCAGCTCGTCCAGGCCCGGGATCGGGTTGCCGTACGGGGACTGGGTGGGGTGGCCGAGCATGGCGAGCACCTTGCGCTCGACCGTCTCGCTCATCACGTGCTCCCAGCGGCAGGCCTCCTCGTGCACCTGCTCCCACTCCAGGCCGATCACGTCGACGAGCAGGCACTCCGCGATGCGGTGCTTGCGCATGACGCGGACGGCGAGCCGGCGGCCGTCCTCGGTCAGTTCGAGATGGCGGTCCCCGGCGACCTGGAGCAGCCCGTCGCGCTCCATCCGGCCGACCGTCTGGCTGACCGTGGGGCCGCTCTGTTCAAGTCGCTCCGCGATCCGGGCGCGCATCGGGACGATGCCTTCCTCCTCCAGCTCCAGGATGGTGCGAAGGTACATCTCAGTGGTGTCGATCAGCCCAGACATCGCCGCTGGCTCCGTTCTTCGGTGTCCTCACCGCCAATTCTGACGTACCGGACCGACAACCGGGTTCGCCCTGAGGCTCCGGGGACCCGTTTTGTTCCTGTTGACAACGATGCCGCCGGGGCGCGACCGTGCTCGCCGAAGCTTTCTCCCCCGGCGGTCTGGACCACCCGGACCACCCCACCCGGCCGGATCCCCCACCGGCAGAGAGCGAAGGCAGCAGATGAACGACCTGGCCGGCCGGTACTTCGACGCCGCGATCTCCCACCTCCAGCGGGTCCGCGAGGAGGAGGCCGACACCATCGAGGCCGCCGCCGCCCTGCTGGCGGAGGCGATGACCGAGGGTCGCCGGGTCTTCACCTTCGGTGCCGGGCACTCCGCGCTGCCGGCCCAGGACGTGGTCTACCGGGCCGGCGGGCTGGTCCCGATGAACCTGCTGAACGTCCCCGGGATGGCCGGGGTGACGGTGATGCCCGCGCCGCTGTCCAGCGCGCTGGAGCGGGTCTCCGGGCTGGCCACCGCCACCCTGGACCTGACCCCCGCGACCACCGGGGACCTGCTGTTCGTGATCTCGCTCTCCGGCCGCCAGGTGATGCCGGTCGAGCTGGCCCGGTACGCCCGGGACCGCGGCCTCAAGGTGGTCGGCGTGACCTCTCTCGCCTACCCGGAGCAGGTGGCCTCGGCGCACCCGACCGGCACCTACCTGAAGGACCACTGCGACGTGGTGCTGGACAGCAAGATCGCGGTCGGCGACGGCGAGCTGACCCACCCCGGCGCCGAGACCACCTTCGGCCCGGTCTCCACCATCGTCACCAGCGCGCTGATGCAGGCCGTGGTCGCCTCGGCGGTCGGCCGGCTGGCCGACCGGGCGGCCGCCGGGGAGTGCCCCGCGCCGCCGCTGTTCCGCTCCGGCAACGTCCCGGGCGGCACCGAGTGGAACGCCCGGCAGATGGCCGACAACGCCGACCGGGTCTTCTACACCTACTGAGCCGCACCCGGCGGGCCCGCCGGGGAGCCGGCCCGCACGCACCGGTCCACACCGGCCGGTCGCCCGCGCACGCCCGTCGGCCGCCGCGCGCCCCCACCACCCCTCCGCACGCTGGGTGCCGGAGCGAACACGGGGAGTACCGGACAATCCACCGGGACTTCCCGGCCACATCCGGGCGCCCCGGCCGCCACCAGGCGTACCGGCGAGCCCGCCGGGGCAGGAGAGCGGTGCGACCGGAGCGACTGGTGGGGGCCGAACATGGCGTCTGTGGCGGGACGGACCGGGTGGGTGCGCGAGCGGGAGCTGCTCCCGGAGTTCTTCTGGGCCGCCGACTCGGCCTCGCTGCGCGGGCAGCGGCGCTCGGTGCTGCTCTCCGCCTGGGAGCTGATCCTGCTGGTGGTCGCCGCGGCGACCGGCTCGGCCGACGGCGAGCCCTGGGCCTGGCCGGCGGCCGCGGCCTACCTCGGCGCGATCGCGCTGGCGGTGGTGATCAGCCGGCAGAACCCGCAGGGCCTCTGGTACGAGGGCCGGGCGGCGGCCGAGTCGGTGAAGACGCTCGCCTGGAAGTACGCCGTCCGGGCCGACGCCTACCAGCCCCCGCCGCGCGCCCTGCCGGACGCCGAGGGCCTGTACCGCTTCCAACTCGCCCGGGTGCTCGGCGCGTTCCGGGACAGCCCGGTGGCCGTCCCGGACGCCGGGGTGGAGATCACCCCGGCGATGCGCGACCTGCGCGGCCAGCCGCTGGCGGTGCGCCGCGAGGTGTACCTGGGCGAGCGGATCCAGCTGCAGCACGACTGGTACCGCGCCAAGGCCCGCTACTGCGCCCGCGCCGGGCACTGGGCCGGGGTGCTGGGCGTGCTGCTGCCCGCGCTCGGCCTGGCGCTCGCCCTGCTGCGGGCACTCGGCGCGTTCAGCTACGACGCGCTGGGCACGGTGTCGGCGGTGGCCGCCTCGGTCGCCGCCTGGGCCCAGCTGCGCCAGTACCGCCCGCTGGCCGCCGCGTACGCCCTGGCGGCCGAGGAGCTGGCGCAGATCCAGCGCCAACTCGCCCAGCTGGACCTGGAGTCGATGGAGGCCGAGGAGGTCTGGGCCCGACTGGCCCGGGACGCCGAGGACGCGATCTCCCGCGAGCACACCACCTGGCAGGCCCGCCGGGAGGTACGCAGCACCATCGACCGGGAGCACGCAACCGACCCGGAGCACTGACCGGAGCACTGAGGAGGCCGCAGGTGTCGTTACGGACGGTCAAAACGGCGGACGACCGCGCTCTCGCCGTCGAGTCCCTCGGCGACCCGCGCGGCCGTCCGGTCTTCCTGCTGCACGGCATGCCCGGCAGCCGGGTCGGCCCGCACCCGCGCAGCACCGTGCTGTACCGGCTGGGCGTCCGGCTGATCTCCTACGACCGGCCCGGCTACGGCGACTCGACCCGGCTGTTCGGCCGCCGGGTGAGCGCGGCGGCCGCGGACGTGAAGACCATCGCGGACGAGTTCGGGCTGGAGAGCTTCGCGGTGCTCGGCCGCTCCGGCGGCGGCCCGCACGCGCTGGCCTGCGCGGCGCTGCTGCCGGAGCGGGTCAGCCGGGTGGCGGTGCTGGTCGGCCTGGCGCCGCGCGACGCGGCCGGCCTGGACTGGTACGCGGGGATGACCCCGTCCAACGTCCGCGCCTACAAGGAGGCCGAGCGCGGGCACGGCCGGATCGCCGACGCGATGGAGTTCCGCTCCCGGCAGATCAAGGACGACCCGGTCCGGCTGCTGAACGGGCTGCGCACCGAACTCTCCGCCGCCGACCGGGAGGTGGTGGCCGACAGCGGACTGCGGCGGATGCTCCAGAGCAACTACCGGGAGGCGTTCCGGCACGGCGCGGACGGCTGGATCGACGACGTGCTGGCCTTCACCGCGGACTGGGGCTTCGAGGTCGGGTCGGTCCGGGTGCCGGCCTGGCTCTGGCACGGCGCGGACGACCAGTTCTCGCCGGTCGACCACTCCCGCTGGCTGGCCGACCACATCCCCGGCTCCGAGCTCTTCCTGGAGCCGGGAGCCGCGCACTTCGGAGCGTTCCGGGTGATGACCACCGCCCTGGCCTGGGCGGCGGGCTGGGGCGATCCCGGCTCAGGCCTCCACCGGAGTCAGGGGCGCTGACCCGCCGAGCACCGCCAGCACGTTGTCCACCGCCAGGCCGCCCATCGCCTGGCGGGTGCGGACGGTGGCGCTGCCCAGGTGCGGGGCGAGCACCGCGCGCTCCTGGGCGAGCAGCGCGGACGGGACGGCCGGCTCGCGCTCGAAGTTGTCCACGGCGGCGGCGAACAGCGCGCCGGACTCCAGCGCGGCGGCCAGCGCCTCCTCGTCCACCACGCCGGCGGTCATGCTGACGACCACCGCGCCGCGCGGCAGCAGGGCGAGCCGGCGGGCGTCCAGCAGGTGCCGGGTCTCGGCGGTGAACGGGCAGGTGACGACCAGCACTGTGGAGGTGGCGAGCAGTTCCTCCAGCGGCTTCCAGTCGGCGCCCCCGGCCTGCTCGGGCGGCAGTTCACGGCGGTTGTGGTAGCTGACCGGCATGTCGAAGGCGTGGGCCCGGCGGGCCACCGCCCGGCCGATCCGGCCCATGCCGACCACGCCCAGCGGGGTGTCGGCCAGCTCCAGGCCGAGCAGGAAGTTCGGCGCCCAGGTCCAGGGCTCGCCGGAGCGCAGCAGCCGCTCGCCCTCGCCGAGTCGGCGGGTGGCGGACAGCAGCAGGGCCCAGGCCATGTCGGCGGTGGCGGTGGTGAGCACGCCGGGGGTGTTGGTGACGAGCACGCCGCGTTCGGCGCAGGCGGCCACGTCCACGTTGTGGTAGCCGACGGCGTGGTTGGCGACGACGGCCAGCCGCGGGCCGGCCGCGTCGAGGAACTCGGCGTCCACCCGGTCGTCCAGGGTGGTGATCACGGCCCGCCGGCCGCGGACGGCGGCCAGCAGCCCGGCCCGGTCCATCGCCAGGTCGGAGTCGTGGCAGGTGGCGGCGTGGTGCGCGGTGAGCCGTTCGACGACGCCGGGGGCGAGGCGCCGGGTGACCAGGACCGGGGGCAGGGTAGTCATGGTCTCGCAGCGTACCCCGCCCCTTCCCGGCCGGCCCGGCCTCGCCGGTGTGCCCGGCCGCCCGGCCCTGCCCGGCCTTCCCGACCGGGCAGGGCCGGACGGCCCTCCCGATCAGACCGGCTGCGGCTCCAGGTCCCGGTTGATCCGCTTCCAGCCGCGCGCGGAGACCGTGTTGGGGTGCTCCTCGCCGAACTGCCGGATCAACTCGGAGATCGCCCGCGCCCGCAGTTCGGCCGCCTGGGTGTGCCGCCCGCCCGTCCGCAGGGTGATCGCCAGGTTGGCCTCGCAGGCCACCGCGTCCGGGTGCTGGGCGCTGTAGCGGTCGCACAGCCCCTGGTACGCGGCCCGGCCGAGCCGCTCGGCGCGGTCCAGCTGTCCGTCGTCGCCGTACGCGTTGGCCAGGTTGATCATCGCGTTGAGGGTGTACGGGTGCTCCGGACCGACCGAGCGGCTCAGCCCCTCGACGGTGAGCCGGCCGCGTTCGATGGCGCCCTGGACGTCGCCGCTGCCCCGCAGGTAGATGCCGAGGTTGTTGGCGCAGGCCAGGGTGAACGGGTGGTCGTCGCCGAACAGCCGCCGGTGGCCCTCGAAGACGGTGGAGCAGAGGTCGCGGGCGGCCTCCTTGTCGCCGGAGGCGCTGTGGTCGGCGGCCAGGTTGAGCGCGCAGGCGAGCGCGTCGGGGGCGTCGGCGCCGTAGCGCTCCAGGTAGCGCTCGTAGGTCTCCTTGGTGATCCGGCGCGCTTCGGCGAGCAGGCCGATCCGGCGCAGCGAGACGGCCAGCGACTTGGCGTTGCGCAGGTTCTCCGGCAGGTCCGGGTCGAGCACGTCGCCGAGGTCGGAGGTGACCTCCTGGAGCAGGTCCACCGAGCCGCGGTAGTCGCCGAGTTCGCGCAGGTCGCGGGCCAGGTTGGACTTGGTGGACAGGGTGTAGGGGTGCTTGGGGCCGAGCACGGCGGTGCGGCGGTCGAGGGTCTCCTGGTCGAGTTCGCGGGCCGCCTCGCTGTCGCCGACCAGCCGGTAGTCGATCGCCAGGTTGTTCGCCATGGAGAGCGTGCGCGGGTTGTCGTCGCCGAACAACTCGCGGAACTGGTCGAGGATTTCGCGGTCGAGGTCGAGCGCGGCCTGGAACCGGCCGAGCGCCCGGCGGTCGGCGCCGAGCGAGCCGGCCGTCATCAGGGTGTACGGGTGGTGCTCGCCGAGCAGGGCCCGCTGGCGCTCCAGGGTGTCCTCGTCCAGGGCCAGCGCCTCGCCGTAGTTGCCTTGGGAGCGAAGCACGTTGGCGAGCTGGAAGCGCAGCAGCAGGGTCTGCCGGTCGTCCTCGCCGAGCTTGCCGGTCCACTCCACGTCCAGCGCGTGGCCGAGGTCGCGGGCGCGGTCGAGCTCGCCGCGCTTCCACAGGTAGCGGACCCGGTCGATGAGCAGCTGGCGGGTGTCCGCCTCGTCGCAGTTGTGCGCCTTGGAGGGCGACAGGTGCGGCCAGATCTCGTCGAAGGCGGGCCAGTTGGCCGGGTCGTCGGTGTCGCCGAGGACGGGTCGGGCGCCGGTGAGGATGCGGTGCACCTCGTGGACGGCGACCTCCTGCTCGTCGGCGGTCATCCCGGCCCGGATCACCGCCTGGACGAGCCGGTGCACCTGGAAGCTGTTGCTGCCGGCGTCGACCTTGGCCAGCGCGTACCGGCCGATCGCCTGGATCACCTTGCCCAGCATGAACTTGTCGCTGAGGTCGGCGTCGAAGCGCACCAGCGCCCGGATCATCTGGTCGCTGTAGAAGAGGTTCATCGAGATCGGCTCGGGCGCGAAGAACGCGCAGAGCTGGAGCAGCCGGACGGCCGCCGGGGACTGCTGGCGCAGCCGTCCGATCGACACGTTCCAGGTCGCGGCGACCGGGGTCGGGTAGTCGGCCGGACGGCCGACGGCCAGCGCGCGGGCGGCCTCGGCGTGCAGCTGGCTGACGTAGGTCTCCACCGGGGTGCCGGTGGTGTCCAGCCAGGCGGCGGCCACCTCGACGGCCAGCGGCAGGTCGCCGACCGCCTCGGCGACCCGGTCGGCGTCCGGGCGGGAGAGGCTGCGGGCGCGCCGGCACAGGTGCTCGACGCTCTCGCCGCGGGTGAAGACGTCGACCTCCAGCGCCTCGGCGTGCCCGGTCCAGGCCTGGTTGCGCGAGGTGACCAGGATGTGGCCGGAGCCGCCGGGGAAGAACCGGCGGATCTCGGACGGCTCGTCGGCGTTGTCGAAGATCAGCAGCCAGCGCGAGGTGGGCACCCCGCGCCGCAGCGCCTCCCGGGCGGCCTCGGCGGCCTCGGTCACCGAGTCGCCGACCCGCAGGCCCAGCCGGCGGGCGAGTTCGGCGAGCGCCGGGGCGACCAGCTCGGTCTGCTCGGCGTCGATCCACCAGACCAGGTCGTAGTCGGACATGAAGCGGTGGGCGTACTCCAGCGCCACCTGGGTCTTGCCGACGCCGCCGAGCCCGTACAGGGTCTGCGGGGTGGGGAGCACGGCCGCCATGCCGCCGCGCAGCTGGTTGCGCAGCTGCTCCAGGACGGCGGCGCGGCCGGTGAAGGAGGGGTTGCGCGGCGGGACGTCCCACACCGAGGGCTTGCTGCCGGGGAAGCGCGGCCCGCCGCTGGGCGCGTCGCCGAGCGGGGTGTCGCCGCGGCCGAGCGCGCGCAGCAGGCTCTGGACGGACTGCGCCTCGTCGCGGCCGACCAGGTCGACCGGGTTGCGGTTGCTGAACGGCGCGGTGAGCCGGACGTCGCCGACCCGGACCGGCAGCAGCTGGCGCCGGGTGCCGGAGGGGTCGGAGCTGACCACCGACTCCCACAGCGCCCGCGCCTGCGGGGAGCGCTGGTAGGCGGGCGAGAGCACGGCGACCGTCCGGTACGCGGAGTCGATGCCGCGCTCGGTCTCCTCGCGCGGGTCGGTACCGGCGCTGAGGTCGCGCGGCAGCACCCGGAAGCCGGCCCGGCTCAGGACGGACTCGATCCAGTCCGCCCACATCCGGTCCTCGGGGACGTAGGAGAGGTAGAGGTCCGCGGGCACCGACGGGCGGCGGCGGGTGAACGCGTCCACGTAGCGCAGCCGCACCTCCTCGTCCATCGGCGGCAGGCCGGCCGCCCGGCCCTCGGTGATCATGGAGGTGAGCCGCTCGCAGGCGGCCAGCATCGAGGTGGGCGTGCCGGTCTGGTCCCCGAAGGTCGCGAGGATCTCCTCGTAGGCGTAGAACGGCCGGTACGGGATCTCCACCGAGCCCCAGTACTGGGCGAGTTCGTCGCCGTCGTAGCCGGTCGGCAGCCCGTCGAAGCGGACCCTGGCGAGGGCGCGGCCGGCGTCCGCCTTCTCCTTCTCGCCCTCGTCGATGCGCATCGGGACGGGCAGGATGCGGATGCCGCGCTCGCGGTAGCGGTCGTGGATGTGCTGGGCGATCCGGGAGGCGCCGTCGATCGACTGGTCGCTGAGGGTGAAGCAGACCACCAGGTCGTCGGGCATCTGGACGGTGCAGATCTCGGCGATGTCGGACAGGCCGGTGCGGGAGTCGATCAGCACGTAGTCGTAGCGCTTGGCCATGTCGGCCTTGAGGGCGTCGAAGAACTGCCCGCCGTCGAAGCGGTCGTAGAAGATGTCCCAGTCGAGGTGGGTGACGGCCTCGGAGTAGTCGCGGTTGAACTGGCCCGCGGAGAGGAAGTCCAGGCTGCCGCCGGCCGGGAAGTGCGGCCAGCTGAGCGAGAGCGCGTGCGGGTGCACCCGGGCGAAGTCCAGGTGCCAGCCCTCGGCGTGCTCGACCGGGCGCAGCGCCTCCTCCCGGTACTCGGCGATCAGGTCCATCATGCCGGTCGTACCGGCCAGCGAGGCCGGGTCCAGGAACGGGTGGAAGAACTTGGCGAGGCCGGGCGCCTCCAGGTCCCAGTCCACGGTGAGCACCCGGAAGCCGTTGGCGGCCAGGATCCAGGCGGTGTTGGCGAGCGCCATGGTGCGGCCGGTACCGCCCTTGTACGAGTAGAAGGTGATGATCCGGCCGTTGCGGTCCTGCTCCGCCGCCCGCCGCTCGGCCTCCCGCTGGGCGGCCAGTTCGGCGGCGGTGAGCCCGCCGAGGCGGAGGTTCCTGGTGCGGTTGTCGTCGTTCATCGCGGTCCTCGTCCTCCCAGGGGCGCCATCCCGTCATCGGGTTCATCGCCGTCGTCGCGGTACGGGGCGTGCTCGCGGGACGGATCGTGCTCGCGGTGCGGGTCGTGCTCGCGGTGCGGATCGTCGCCGTTGTGCCGGCTCCGGCGGGTGGTGCCGATGGGGCGGCCGTCACCGTCGC
The DNA here is from genome assembly GCF_053594915.1 of Kitasatospora sp. NPDC002543. NCBI lineage: Bacteria > Bacillati > Actinomycetota > Actinomycetes > Kitasatosporales > Streptomycetaceae > Kitasatospora > Kitasatospora sp. NPDC002543. The sequence continues at coordinate 84,795 of NZ_JBSFWR010000001.1, forward strand.
CGCCCGCGCGGTCGTCGCCCTGGTCGTCCTCGAAGGGGTCCTCCGGAGGTCCGTCCGGCCCGTACCCGCCTCCGCCGCGGCGGAACGCGTCCCGCAGGCTCGGCCGGGGCGGCGGCGGTTCCTCCGGTTCGACCCGCATGCGGCCCTCGAACGCGTACTTGGCCTTCATCGCCGCCCGGGGCAGCGCGTCGTCGAAGTCCTCCAGGCTGCCCAGTCCGGTCGGACCGGTGGCGCCGAGGAAGCTGGGGCGGCTCGCCCGCCGGGAGATGCGCAGCGTCTCGTCGCTCAGGTCGCCGAGTTCGTCGGAGCGTTCGGCGCACTCGGGGTCGTCGCCGTTGAACGGCTCCAGGATGCTCACCCAGGTGGCGTCCGAGCGGTCGAAGCGCCGGACGAGCTCGCGCCGGCGCGGGTCGCGCAGCGCCCAGCGGTCGAGCAGCAGCAGTCCCGGGGCCTCGGCGTTGCCCTCGATGATCGACTCCACCTCGTCGTCGAACTCGTGCACGGTCGGCTGGAACCCCAGCTGCCGGGCGAGCCGCGCCGCGTGCTGGGCGATCGGCGTGCCGACCGGCCGGTACGGGTGCCAGTCGGTGCGCCGGTCGCCGTAGTAGTCGGGGCTGCGGTCGGCGGGCAACTCGTTCTGGTGGTAGGCGAGTACGGAGATCCGCAGCTGCTTGGTCGGGGCGGTCACGTTGAACGCGCTCGGGAGGGCGTTGAACTCCAGCCGCCGCCCGACCGGGATCACCGTCTCCTCCGCGACCTGCACGATCCGCGCCGCCAGCCGGTGCACGGCCAGCTCGTAGGCGGAGCGGAAGTAGCTGAGCTTCATCAGGGCGTACAGGCCCTCGGTGGCGTACTCGGGGCCGAAACTCGTGTGGTTGAACTGGAGTTCACTGGCCACGTTCGGCAGCCGGTAGCGGCTCATCGGCGCCCACAGCACCGGCACGATGCCGCTGGTGCGCTCGGAGTCGAGGTTGGCCGGATAGACCGGCCGACGGGTGAAGGCGTGCCACTCCTGGCCGCACGGAACGCTGTTGAAGTACCGGGGGGAGTAGAGGGGGACGAACACCCGGCACGTCGCCAGCTCGTCGGACAGCCGGTCGGCCCACAGCTCGCCCTGGTGCATGGACTCGTCCATGAAGCCGACGGCGGCCCCGTCCGGGACGGTGGTGAGCTGGAGCACCGCCTCGCAGAGGTCCCGGTACAACTGCCTGACCCAGTGGTTCGGGTCGCTCGCGCCCCGCGCACCGGCCTTGGGGGTGTGCGCGTAGGAGAGGAAGAAGTACGGGCGGGCGTCGTCCTCGTCCCAGCCCCGGTCAGTCACACGCGCCTCCCCCGGGCCCGTCGGCAAACCTGCCTCCCGCAGCCCCCGTGCGGCGGGGCTTCAGTGTAGGAACGACTGACACCCCAATGGAATAGCACAACGTCTCGCACGAATTGACATGACCGAAACGATGCCGCCACCCGTGCACAGGGAGCAGTACCCTCGTTCCGGCCGCACCGCACCACCGGGAGGACATCCGTGGACCACCTCGACTGGCAGAGGTCCAGCACCAGCGGCGACGGGGGCGACTGGATCGAGATCGCCTCCGAGGGCGACCACGTCCACATCCGGCAGTCCGACGACCCCGCCCTCGTCGTCACCACCACCCGCGCCAAGTTCAACGCCTGGATCCTCGGCGCCAAGGCCGGAGAGTTCGACCACTTCGTCTCCTGATCCCGTCCGGGGCCGCTGGCCGGAACCGACCGGCCGCCCCGGCGGGTCGGGCGGCTCCGTCGTCCGCGGGTCAGGCCGTTCCGTCGGCCGTCGGCAGCGGTCGTCCCGCGCCCACGCCCGCGCACGCGCCGCGCGCCCGCGCTTCACGCCTTCACGTCACGCCTGCGCCCCGGCGAGCCAGCCGTCCAGCGGGACCCGGCAGGTGTTGAGGATGCCGGCGATCGTCCCGTACGTCCCGACCAGCGCCAGGAGCTCCAGCACCTGCGCCTCGGAGTGCCGTTCGACCAGCGCCCGCCAGGTGTCCGGGGCGAGCGCGTGCCCGTCGTGCAGCTCGTCGACGGCCCGCAGCAGCGTGCGGTCCGGCTCCGACCAGTCCGGGTGCTCCGAACCCTCCTGGACGCGGGCGATCTCGGGCCCGGTCAGCCCGGCCGCGGCGCCGAGGCGGACGTGGTGCTCCCACTCGTACGTCGAGCCGGTGCGGTGCGCGGTGCGCAGGACGGCCAACTCGCGCTCGCGGAACGGCAGCAGGCCCTGGTTGAGCTGGGCGAGCAGGGGCGCGAGGGCGACCAGCAGGTCGGGGTGGTGGCCGATGGTGGCCAGCACGTTGAGCACCGGGCGGCCCGCCAGCGGCCCGGCGCCCTCGGTGAGGAGGGCGGCCGCGGGGCCGTCCAGACGGCCGGCGAGGGCGGCGATCTCGGCGGGCGGCCGCGGCACCAGCCGGGCGGCCTCAACGGTGAACTCGTCGAGCCCGAGCAGCAGTTCCTCCTCCCCCGGGGTCCCGTCGCCGTTCAGTTCGCGGTACACGGCGCCGATGTTGAGCAGCAGCCGCTCGCGGTCGGCCCAGTCCTCGAAGCCGTCCAGGTCCATCTCCCGCGCCGCCCGCAGCACCGGGGTGCCCACCCGGTGGACCCGCTCGGCGTGGTCGCGGACCCGCTCCAGGTAGCCGCGGAAGGTGCGGACCTCGGGCTTGCCGACGACGGGGCCGTGCCCGGGCACGATCGTGTCGACGTCCAGGCCGAGGATCAGGTCGCAGGCGGCGATCCAGCGCTCCACCGGGCCGCTGTGGACCACCGGGTGGCCGCCGACGAACAGGATGTCCCCGGCGAACAGCACCCCGGCGTCGGGGACGTGGACCAGCACGTCGCCCCGGGTGTGGGCGGGCCCGACCTCGATCAGCCGGACGGAGCGCCGCCCGACGGCGACCTCCAGCTCGCCGCTGAAGGTCCGGTTCGGCAGGGTGGGCGCGATGCCGGTGAAGTCGAAGGCCTTCCGCATGTCCTGGACGACCCGGGGGAGCGGCAGGTCGCCGGGCGCGGCGAGGAGTTCGTGGAGGTGGTCGCGGGCCATGTCGGCCGCGGCGGCCTCGGAGGCGATGACGGTGGCGTCCGGGAGCAGTTGGTTGCCCCACCAGTGGTCGCCGTCGCTGTGGCTGTTGACCAGGGTGCCGACGGTGACCCCCGGGACGGTCCGCGCGACGGCGCCGAGCAGGTCCCGGGTCTGCGGGACGGTGAACAGGGTGTCGACGAGCAGTGCCTCGCCGCCGGAGACGATCAGCCCGGCGTTGCTGAGGCCCCAGGAGCCGTTCGGCTGGAGGTAGGCGTAGGTGTCGGCGGCGATTTCGTGCAGGCCGAGGGTGTACGGGACGGCCATCGGTTGACCTCCTCGCTAGGTGGACTGGAGTACAAGATGTACTCCAGTCCACTCATGTATTCAAGTACACTTTCCAGGTGACCTCGACTTCGACTCGACACGACCAACGCCGCGCCGCGACCCGGGAACGGCTGCTCGCCGCGGCACTGGAGCTGTTCGCCACCCAGGGGTACGCGGCCACCACCTACGACCACATCGCCCGGCGCGCGGACGTGGGACGCCAGACGGCCTTCAACCACTTCCGCCGCAAGGAGGACTTCGTCACCGCCTGGGTCCAGCAGCGGCACGAGGTCCTGGACCGGCAGGACGAGGCGCACGCCTCCGCCGTCGACGCGCTCGCGAGCGCACTGCGCACCCTCGCCGAGCTCAACGAGCGGGAGTACCCGCTGGCGAAGGAACTGCACGACAGCGGAGTGCTCCACGCTGCCTTCGCCCTCGGCACGACGGCCCCCCGGGCGTTCGTCACCGCCGCCCTCAGGGGGCACGAACAGGGCGAGATCCGGCTGGGGTTGAACCCGAGCGCCCTCGCCGACCTGGTGTTCGACACCTACGTCACGGCCCTGAGCCGCTGGCTGGCCGCCGACGCCTCCTACCCGCTCGCCGACGCCCTGCTCGCCCGACTCCACCTCCTCGCGGCCGGCTTCAGGACCTGACCACACGGGCGCGGGCCCCGCCGAGTGGACGGGGCCCGCATCGTGCGCCTGCCCCTGGCGGCGGCCGCTCACCTACCGGGGTGCTCGGGCAGGGCGATCCAGTCCTCCCAGGAGACCCCACGGCCGAGGAAGCGCGGCTGCTCGAACGGCCACTCAGTGGCGATCCACTGCGGCACCAAGGCGTCCAGCGCCCGCTCGACCTCGCCGCCCACCAGCCGGTCCACCACCCACCAGGCGATCTCGCCGTCCGCCCCGGCCTTCTCCGGCGGGTCGATGTAGACACAGCCGAGCAGGGACGTCTCCGCCGCGTCGAGCAGCGCGTAGTTGAAGGACTGGTGCGCGGCGATCTCCTTCTCGTGCCGCAACAGGTCGGCCTGGTTGGCCTCGTAGGTCATGGTGGCCGCCGGCCAGCCCCAGGCCGGGCCGAACATGCTCCACAGCCGCTCGCGCGAACCCATCACGGCCGGATAGTCGAGCACGGCGTCCGCCTCCCGGACCGGCCGCAGGTGATGGGCCCCGTCCGGCAGCGGCACGTGGACGGGGTGGACGAAGTCATCGGGAAGCCAGCTCATGGCGCCCGACCGTAGCACCGCGCGGAATTCCGCTCTCCTGAATTGGCGACGGCCCCTCGGACAGCGGTGCGTTCGCGTGGGTCATGGCGTGGTCGGCACCGCACGGGACGCCCGGTGCCGTGCGCCGGTGACGACGAGTGAGACGTTCTGCCCACCGAAGCCGAAGGAGTTGCTGAGCACGGCCTCCTGGGGGACGTCCCGTCGCTCCGCGGCGACGTCGAGGTCGATGTCCGGACCGACGCCGGCCTCGGTGAGGTTGCGGGTCGGCGGGATGACGCCGTGCTTCACGCTGAGGACGGCGATGAGTGCCTCGATCGCGCCGGCGGCGCCGAAGAGGTGTCCGAGCGCCGCCTTGGGGGCCGTCACGGTGGCGCGGCCGAAGACCTCCCGGATCGCGCGCGCCTCGGCGAGGTCGCCGACCGGGGTTCCGGTGGCGTGGGCGTTGATGTGGCCGATCCGCTCGGGAGCCAGGCCGGCTCGTGCGAGGGCCTTCCGCATGGCCGAGACCTGGCCGGAACCGTCGGGAGCGGGTGCCGTGATGTGGTGGGCGTCGGCGGCGACGCCGGCGCCCGCGAGGACCGCGTGGACGCGCGCGCCCCGGGCCGCGGCGTGTTCGGCGCTTTCGAGCACGACGACGGCCGCGCCCTCGCTGAGGACGAATCCGCTGCGGTCCGCGGCGAACGGCCGGGAGGCCGAGGCGGGTTCGGCGGTGTGCCGTGACAGAGCCAGCGCCTGGGCGAAGCCGGCGACGGTGATCGGGGTGATGGCGGCCTCGGTCCCACCCGCGATCACCACGTCCGCCTCACCCGCGCGGATGAGCCCGGCCGCCAGGGCGATCGCCTCGGCACCGGAGGAGCACGCCGAGACGGGCGTGTAGACGCCGGCCCGCGCACCGTATTCGATACTGATCAGCGCCGCCGCCGCGTTGGGCATGAGCATCGGGACCGTGCGGGGCGAGACGCGCCGCGCCCCGGCCGCCTCCAGGGCGTCGTCCTCCTTCAGCAGCGTCCGGATGCCCCCGATGCCCGTGCCGACCGCCGATGCGAGCCGGTCCGGGTCCACCCGCGGGGAGCCGGCGTCGGCCCAGGCCTCGGCCGCCGCGACGAGGGCCGCCTGCTGCGAGCGGTCGAGCCGCCTGGCCCGCACCCGCGGCAGCGATGCGGCGGGGTCGACCGCCATCGTCCCCGCGACGGTGTCGGGAAGGCCGGCGTCCTCGTTGCCGGGCAGGCCCACGCCGCGGATGCCGGACTCGCCGGCCAGCAGGGCGTTCCAGGTGGACGCCACGTCTCCACCGAGTGGCGTGATCGCGCCGAGTCCGGTCACGACGACTTCAGTCCGGTGCATGCCCTTGAACCTTTCTTGTATGTGATACAAGCGAACGCGGCCAGTTGTATCACATACAATTCAGGCGTGGAGAAGAAGCGAACCGAAGTCCGGTCAACGGCGGCCCGGTCGCGCGACCGCGGTCGCGCGACGAGGCGCCGGCTGATCGAGGCGACCGCACGGCTCTGCGAGGAGCGGCCCGGCGCCGAGTTGAGCGTCGCGGAGATCGCGAACGCGGCAGGCGCCTTCCCCAACCAGGTCACCTACTACTTCGGTTCCAAGGACTCGCTCCTCGTGCACGCCGCCTTCCTCGGCCTGCTGCACGACGCCCGACGGATCGAGCGCCTCGGTCGCCAAGCCCCCGACGCGGCGACGTTTCGACGCAACATCGCCCGCGCCGTCCTGGCCATGCCCTCGCTCCCGTCGGTCGCGCGAGCACTCGCCGCCGGGATCTCCAAGCCCGACCTCGCCCCCGTGGTCGACCGGCACCTCCAGCTGCTGTTCCGACAGTCCGAGCGTTTCGTGGGCCGGCTCGTCGACAGCCGCGGCTGGAGAACCCGCAGACCGCTCGGCGTGGAGGCCAGGACGTTCTGGAGCACCGCGCTCGGCGCCGTACTGCTCGTCCGCGCCGGGGCGCACGGCACGGTCGCCGACCTCGACCTCGCGGGAACACTGACCATCCACGACGAACCCGAGCACGGCCAGGGCGCGTAACGGGCCCTGGCCGACTCCTCGCTCCGGGCAGGAAGCCGTGTGCGTGGGACGCCGGCCTGGCCGGCGTCCCACGCAACACGATGGCGGGGCGGAGCGGGGCGGGTTTCAGGGGCGCCCGCGCCGCAGGACGGCCTCGGCGAGGTCGACGGCCTCCCGGACCGGCACGAGCCGGCAGTCGGCGCCGCCGACGCGGGCGGTGGTGACGCCGCGGGCGGTGCGCAGGACCTCGGTGCCGAGCGCGCCGAAGTGGAGGTCGTCCAGGTCGGGGGCGCGGAACACCGTCCAGCCGTCCTCCCCGACGCAGCGGTACTCGCGCACCGGCACGTCGGGCAGCCGCAGGTCGGCCAGGTGGAAGGCGGTGAAGCGGTCCATCGGGACTCCGAGCATCAGCACCCGGGCGTCCAGTTCGTAGAGCCGCCCGAGCGGCGACTCCGGGCCGAGGTGGGAGGTCAGCGGGTGGTGGGCGGTGATCTCCCGGGCGAACCGGCCGACGGCCGCCCAGGAGGTCTGCGGGTGTCGGCTGCGCAGCGCGCCCGGCCACGAGCGGATCGCTTCCGACAGCGCCCCCATGGTGGGCGACGCCGGGGTGACGGCCGGGTCGAAGCGGGGCATCCGGGCCTGGTAGTCGGCCACCTCCGCCGGGGAGAGACCGGCGGTGGCGGACTGGTGGATGCGGGAGGTCGCGGAGTTCTCGGGCGTGGCGGTGTAGGCGACCAGGGTGCCGTCGGGGCCGAGGAGTTCGAGCAGGGCCTCGATCAGGCCGGCCGCCCCGCCCGGCACCGGTCCGAGGGCGCGCAGGGACGCCTGGACGTGCAGCACCGTGCCCGGGCGGACACCGAGGTCGACGAGTTCGCGGACGAGGGGGAGGGCTGGGGAGGCGACGGCGACGCTGCCGGCGCGGGGTTCGGTGAGGATGGCGGTTCCCCCGGGTTGAGGGCCCCGGGCGAGGGAGGTCCCGGGGCGGCGCGAGTGGGAGGTCAGACCCCGGCCCGTGCCTGCCGCGCCCGGTCGGCCGCCTGCTCGGCGGCGGCGGGGAGCGGCAGTTCGAGCCAGGGTGCCACGGTGGCACGCATGCCGTCGGCGAAGCGCAAGCCGGTCCCGGTCAGGGCCCCGGACGACGCCAGCCGCTCCACGGCCTCGGCGGTGTACCGCCGCCAGAGCGCGAGTTGTTCGCGCGCCCGGTCGGCGGCCGGGCCCGGCAGTCCGTCGTACGCGCGGGTGCGGGTGCCCCAGTACTCGGTGACGGCCAGGTGGGCGTAGGTGCCCTGGAACAGCCCTTCGAGCGGCCGGGGGTCGGGCCGCCAGGGGGCGAAGTACAGCGTGGGGTCGGCCCGGTCGTACAGGTCCGTGAGGTCCAGTACCGCGCCGAGCTTGACGTGCTGGAACTCGTGGGCGAGCAGCAGGGCGAGGGTCGGCGCGGTGGCGGGCCGGGCGATCCCGACGGCGCCGTACGCCTGTCGGGCCGCCGAGCTGACGTCCCGGCCGGTCGGGCCGGGGCGCAGCGGGGTGATCGTCGTCAGGCCGGCCCGGATGCCCTCGGCGTACCCGGGCAGGTCGCGCCCGAGCAGTTCCCAGGCCTCGCGCAACGCGCCCGTCCAGTCGAGCAGTTCGGCCTCGGAGAGGCGGTCGGTGACCGGGTGGTCGTGGCTGTCGCGCAGCGGGTCGGTGTCCTCCAGGGCGACCGTCCAGCCGCCGGCCAGCCGGATCCGCCGCAGGGGTTCGTCCAAGGCGGTGGGCTCCAGGGTGCGCACCGTTCCGTCGGACGCCCGTACCTCGAAGCCGTCCGCCCGCCCGGTGACCACGGCCTCGCCGTCGGGTACGGCGATCCGGCCGAGCGTGGGCAGGTGCAGCCGGCCGCCGCGCACGGGCACCGCCACCGCGTCACCCCGCCCGGCCCGTACCGCGGCGGCCGCGGCGAGCGCGGCCAGCGGGCCGAGGCCGACCGGGAGGTCCCCGGCGAGCCGGCGGGCGGCCCAGGCGCGGGCGTACGGGTGGGCGAGCACGGCGTCCACGGCGGCGGGGGCCGCCGCGTCGAGTTCCGTCAGCAGGGCCCACGCCCCGGCCCGTCCCTGTCCGGAGGCGTCCCAGGCGGCGGCCAGCATCGCCCGGGTGAGGGCGAGTTGGGAGCGGCCGAGCGCGGCGACGGTTTCCGCGCCGCCGTATCCGCGGGCGAGCTCGTCGAGTTGTGACGGGGTGAGCGCGCCGGGCAGCAGCGGCTCGGCGCCGGACCGGGGGGCCTCGCCGGCCTGCGCCGGAACGCCGACCGGACTCCCGCTCCCCGCAATGCCGTTGATGAACGTCATGAGATCACCGCAGTAGACGGAGGGATGGTCGAAGCTGCCTCCTCCATCGTCGCTCCGATAGCGGTGGGCGTACAGCCCGCCACCGCAGGAGCGCACCACGGAGCAGGCGCGGCAGGCCGCGCTCAGTCCGGCCAGGCCGGACTGGCGGGCGGCGATGCCGGGGTGGCGGGCGAGGTCGTCGAGGCTGTGCGCGAAGACGTTCATCCCCGTGACGGGCGCCCCGTCGTACGCCGTCTTCAGGCTGTCCGCCTGCTCGAAGGTGCCGTCCGTCTCCAGGACGGCCAGGTCGGAGGGTTCCAGCCCGAGCGACTCGGTGAGGCTGGAGAACCCCCGCAGGGTCCGGTGCACGGATTCGAAGGTCCGTACGGCGAACGGCCGCCCGTCCGTTTCCCACAGCCTGTGGACGGTCAGCAGCCAGTCGGCGTACGGGGTGGCGCCCAGCGCCGCCGGACGGGCGGGCGGCTCGTCCCAGGTGGCGTGCGGGAGCAGGAAGTCCACGGCGGGCGGCCGGAGTTCGGCGAGTGCCCGGTAGACAGCCACCGGGTCGTTGGCGACGTCCATCGTGCACAGCAGCCCGGCGAACAGGTGCCGGTGCTCGGGCTCGTTCAGCAGACCGACCGCCCGCAGCACCTGCGGGTGGCTGCTGCGCCCGTCGGCGAACCGCCGGTGGCGGTCGTTGGCGGCCCGGTCGCCGTCCAGTGAGATGCCGACCTTGATGCCCTGCTCCGCGAACAGCGCGCAGAAGGCCCGGTCCAGCAGCACGCCGTTGGTGTGGATGCGCAGGTCGAGCACGCAGCCGGGCGGGAGCGCCGCCCGGAGCGCCTCGGCGGCCCGGCGCAACCGGTCCGGGCCGGCGAGCAGGGGTTCTCCCCCGTGCAGGACGACCCGGACGGCGGGCAGCCGGTGGGCGGCCGCGTGCTCACCGATGCGCTCGGCGGCCTTGGCCAGGATCCCGTCCGCGATGACCTTCGGCCGGGACCGCCAGCTGCTGTCCGCGTGCTCGTAGACGTAGCAGTGGTCGCAGGCCAGATCGCACCTGCTGTGCATCTTGACCACGAACTGCGTCAACGGCAGCGGAATCGACGTCGTCATGGAGCTGGGACTGTTCGGTTCGGCTCGGTCTGGGTTCCGCTCGGAGGTCCCGGTCGGTCAGATCGAGGAGTTGAAGGCGGCGACCGGCACGAGGCCGGAGTCCGCACCGGGGAGCGCGCGCTGGAGGCGGGCGGCGAGCTCCTCCGCGCCGAGCGCGGCGAGATCGGCGAGGGAGGGGCGTTCCGGCGTCTCCTGAGGGTCAGTGAGCTTGCCGGCCGGCCTGGTGCTGGTTACCGGAGTCATGTTCGTTTCCTTAGGCGCGGTTAGGACCTGCCGAGGGTGGGTAAGCCCACCCGGTTGCGACCAATGTAGTGCCCGCGAAGACTCCGCGCGGCACCTTGCGGACTCACGTTGGGCTCCCCGGGCGGCCGACGTCGCACGACGGCGCGTTGACCCCCCGGAATTCACCCGTTCAGCGGTCGCGCACTTCGCCGTGGCGCACGCCGAAGCGCGTCGCGGGGGCGAAGATGCGGACCGGCACCCGGGCACACCCCGGGAGTGCCCGGTGGAGCCCCCGGACAAGCGCGCCATCCGGCCAAGCCTTCACCGCGCCGGAATCATTCCCCCGGGCCCACGCCCCCGGAACGGCTCCCGCGGGCCCGCCCGCCCGGACCCGCCCCCTCGGGCTCGCTCCCCCGGCCTCGCTCCCCCGGCCCGCCGAGCTCCCGGACGGCCCGCACCAGCTCCGCCGTGAACTCCAGCCCGGCCACGGTCAGTTCGCCGCAGCCCAGGAGCGTCTCCCCGGCCGCCAGGGTGTGCGCCCGCCAGCGCACGGACTCCTCGTGCGCCCGGACGGCGTCACCCGCCCCGGCGCCCGCCCGGCCGGCGGCCGCCTCCGCCTCCGCGCGCCAGAAGTCCGCCACGCCCAGGTGCGCGTACGCCCCCTGGAGCAGCGCCCCGGCCGGGCGCGGATCGGGCCGCCAGGGGGCGTGGTAGACGGCCGCCCCGTTGGGCCGGTGCAGCGGCACCAGGTCCAGCAGGGCGCCGAGTTGGACGTGCAGGAACTCGTGCACCAGGGCCAGCGCCAGCAGCACCGGATCGCCCGGCAGCGAGGCCGCCACGGCACCGTAGGCCCGCCGGGCGGCGGCGCTGACCGCCTCCCCGCCGGGGGCGGGCCGCAACGGCACGACGGTGGCCACACAGGCCGCGACGGCCCGCGCGTGGCGCGGGTGACGGCGCACCAGGATGCTCCACGCCTCCGCCAACCGCCGCTCCCACAGAGCGAGTTCGGAGCCGCTCAACGGCCCGGCCGGCGGACGCCCGTAGTCCAGCCGGCGCGGGCCGGCGTGGTCGATCGACGGCGACCAGCGCAGCCCCTCGCACTCCAGCGCGAGCGCCGGACCGGGGCCGCTCCGGAGGAACTCGCCCAGCCCGTCGAGCGCGACGTCCTCCCCCGCCGTCGCACCGCGCAGGCAGTCGGCCGCCCAGGCGTCCAACTCCGGCCGCAGCAGCACCTCTTCCCACCGCTCGCGGTCGTCCCGCTGCAGCGCCCGCACCCTGGCGTACGCCTCCCGGTAGCCGTCGTGCCCCGGCGCGGCCCGGCGCAGTGCCAGCAGCAGCAGCGCCCGCTTGCTCAACTGCCCGGCGCGCAGCAGCCGGACGGCCTCCGGCCCGCCGCGCGCGCCCGCGATCGCCCGGAACGTCGCCCGGTCCACTCCGTGCCGGGGCAGACCGTCCGCCCCGCGCGCGCCCGGCACCCCGGCCGCCACCGCCTCGCCCGTACCCGCCACCGCTCGTCCTCCTCGTGTGTGCGGCTTCCCGGCCCGGTCGGGCCGCCCATCGCCCAACCCGCCCGGCCCGCCCGCGGTCTCCCCGCGCCGGGGCGGATCAGCCGGACGGCGGCCGGGCTTGACCCGGACGGGTGAGCCGCCGGGCCTCCCGAGCCCGCCCCCATCGCCCGGAGCCCGGGCCCTTGGAGCCCGGCGGGCCGTCAACTCCCCACCAGCCCCGCCACCCCCGCCCGAAGCCGCCCCGCGATGTGCCGGATCAACCGGTCCAGGTCCGCGCAGTACACCGAGGGGTGCCCGAAGCCGTCCCCCGCCCACCGGTGCGCGTACAGCCCCCCGCCGCAGACCCGGGCCAGCGGGCAGCCGGCGCAGACCGGTCCGAGGCCGGCGAGGCCGCGCTGGCGGGCCCGGAAGGCCGGGTGCGCGGCCGCCTCCGCGAAGCCGTGCCGCCACACGTCCAGGCCGGTCCCCGGGGCCCCGTCGTAGGCCGCCTTGAGGCTGTCGGCCTGCTCGATCGTGCCGTCCGTCTCGACCACCACCAGGTCGACGGGGGCCAGCCCGACCGCCTCGCTGGCCGCCCGGCCGCCGAGCAGCAGCACCGCCAGCTCCTCGAACAGCCGCACCCCGGTCTCCCGTCGCGGCGCGCCGTACCAGCGCTCGAAGGCGGCGATCAGCCATTCCCCGTACGGCGCGGGCACCGCGGGCGCCCCGCCCGGAGCGCCCCCGGGCGGCGCGTCCGGCACCGGCCGGGGCGGGGCCCCGGGCGGCGGCTCCCGCCAGGTCGCGTGCGGCAGCAGCAGGTCGATCCGGGGCGGCGCGAACTCCAGCAGCGCCTCGTAGGTGGCCACCGGGTCGGCCGCCAGGTCGACGACGCAGAGCAGCCCGGCGAACAGCTCCCGGTGCCGGTCCGAGCCGAGCAGCCGCACCGCCTCGGCGGTCCGCGCCCAGCTGCCCGCGCCGGAGGGCAGCCGACGGTGCCGGTCGTGGCCGGCCCGGGTGCCGTCGAGCGAGACCCCGACCGAGACCCGGTGGCGGTGCAGCACGTCGAGCAGGGCCGGTTCGTCCAGCAGCCGCAGCCCGTTGGTCTGCACGGTGAACCGCACCCGGGGCCGGACGGACGCCAACTCCCGGAGCAGCACGCCCAGGTGGGCCGCCCCGACGAGCAGCGGCTCGCCGCCGTGCAGCACCACGGACACCTCGTCCAGCCCGTGCTCGGCGGCGTGCTCGTCGATCCGCCGGGCGGCGCGGCGGACGGTCGCGAGCTCCATCCGCCGCGGCCGCCGACGCCAGCTCTGGTCCGCGCCCTCGTACACGTAGCAGTAGTCGCAGGCCAGGTTGCACCGACTGTGGATCTTCAGCAGGAACTGCCGGAACGGCACCATGTCCGTGAGCCTAGGGCACCGCGCCTGACCGCTCGTCACACGTGCGGCGGCTCCACGTCCGAGTCCAGCCGCGTCCCGGCCCGCACCGCCTTCGTCGTCGGGTGCTCCTCCCCCAGGGTGACCCGGGCCCGCCGGATGCAGTCCGCCCGCAACTCCGCGGCCCGCTCGGTGTGTCCGAGGGCGGCCAGCGACAGCGAGAGGTTGGAGTTGATGCCGATGGAGTCGTAGTGGTCCTGGCCGAGGGCCGCGGTCATCAGCGGCTCGGCCTCCAGTTCCAGCTCGAGCGCGGCCCTGAGCTCCCCGGCCAGCGCCAGGTCGTTGGCGTGGTTCATCATCGCGATCGGGATGTAGAGGTGGTGCGCGCCGAGCACGGTGCGGAACTGCGCCAGCGTGCGGCCGGACAGCTCGCGCGCCTCCGTCGTGCGCCCCGCCAGCCGCAGGTACACCGAGAGGTTGTTGGCGCCGGCCAGCGTCACCGGGTGGTCCTCGCCCAGGTAGTCGCGGTACCTGGCGAGCGCCCGTTCGGCGAGCGGGATCGCCCGTCCGGTGTCGCCGAGCGCGTTGAGGTCGCTGGCCAGGTTGGTGGCGGCGGCCAGGGTGTCGGGGTGCTCGGCGCCGTTGATGTCCAGGTAGCGCTGGTAGATGTCCTCGTCGATCTCCAGGGCCTCGTGGTACCGGCCGGCCCGGCGCAGCGCCACGGCCAGGTTCTTGCGGGCGCGCAGGGTGTCGGTGTGGCCGTCGCCGATGGTCTGCTGGTAGATCCGGACGGTCTCCTCCAGCAGGTCCAGGGCCTCCCGCAGCCGCCCGGTCTCGCGCAGGTCGCGGGCGTAGTTGGAGGCCGAGGAGAGCGCGTAGAGGCTGTGCGCGCCGAGCGCGTCGCGCTGCTGGAGGTAGTTGCTGCGGTGCCGTTCCAGGGCGGCCCGGCGGTCGCCGGCCAGGTAGTCGGAGACGGCGAGGTTGTTGGTGATCATCAGGGTGCGCGGGTGGTCCGGGCCGAGGGTGCGCCGGGCGGCGTCCAGGGTGCGGCGGTCGAGCGTCCGGGCCTCGTCGTAGCGGCCGAGGAAGCGCAGGTCGGCGCCGAGGCTGTTGGCGACGGCGAGGGTGTGCGAGTGCTCCGGGCCCAGGGTCGCGGTGAAGCGGTCCAGGATGTCCCGGTCCATCTCGTACGCCTCCTGGAGGGCGCCCTGGGAGCGGCGGATGTTGCTCAGCTGGGTGCGCAGCATGAGGGTCTGGGCGTCGTTGTCGACGTCGAAGCCGGGCCCGCCGTAGCCGTCCTGGCGCCAGTGCTCCAGCGTCCGCTCGGCCAGTTCCCGGCCGGACTCGTGCAGGCTGCGCTTCCACTGGTAGCGGACCGAGTCGATGATCCACTGCCGGACGTCCTCGTCGGCGCTGTCGAGCGCCCCGGACGGCCAGAGGTGGGGCAGGAGTTCGGCGTACTCGGCCCAGTTCACGGGCACGTCCGGGTCGCCGGGGTTGGCGGTGGCGAGCGCGGCGTGGACGACGGCGCGCAGTTCGGCCCGCCGCTCCTCCTCGACCTGGTCCCGCAGCACCGCCTGGACCAGCCGGTGCACGGTGATGGTCTCGCTGCCCTGGTCGGTGCGGGCGAGCCCGAACCGGTTGATGGCGCGCAGGAACTCGCCGATCGCGAGCTTGTCGCGGGGCGCGCGCGGGGGCAGCCGCAGGGCGCGGGTGACGGCCCGGCTGTAGAGCAGCCGCATCGGGATGGCGTCCGGGCCGAAGAAGGCGCAGATCTCCAGGATCTGCGCGGCCGGGGCGTTCATCCGGCGCAGTTCCTCGACCGAGATGCGCCAGGTCGCGGCGGCCGAGTGCGGGTAGTCGGCGGCGCGCAGCCGGGTGCGCTCCAGCATCTCGGTGAGCTCTTCGTCGAGCAGTTCGAGGTAGGTGGCGATCGGCATCGACGTCTCCTGGAGCCAGACGGCGGCCTGGCCGACGGCGAGCGGCAGGTCGCCGAGGCGGTGGGCGACCTGGTCGGCGTCCTCCGGGGAGAGGCTGCCGTTGAAGCGGCGCAGCAGCCGCACGCTCTCCTCGCGGAGGAAGACGTCGACCTCCACCAGGCCGGCGTGCCGGGCCCAGCCCTGGTTGCGGGAGGTGATCAGCACGTGCCCGCCGGAGGAGCCGGCCGGCTGCCAGGGGGCGAGCTCCTCGGGGGTGCCGGCGTTGTCGAAGACGAGCAGCCAGCGGCGGTACGGCTGGCCGCGCCGCAGCGCGTCGAGCACGGCGGCGGCGGTGTGGGCGACGTCGTCGCTGGTGGGCACGCCGAGCCGGGGAGCGAGTTCGGCGAGCTTCTGCGGGATGTTGGCGGGCTCCTCGGCGGGAACCCACCAGACCACGTCGTAGGCAGCCTTGAAGCGGTGCGCGTACTCGGCGGCGATCTGCGACTTGCCGGCGCCGCCGAAGCCGTAGAGCACCTGGCTGAGCACCGCGGCGGGCCCGCCGGTGAAGCGGTTGCGGAGCAATTCCAGCAGCTTGCCGCGGCCGATGAAGGCGGCGTTGCGCGAGGGCGTCTCCTGGACCTGCGGGGCGGTGCCGGGGAACCGGGCCGGCGCGGCGAACTCCCCGCTGTCGGTCTCGGGTTGGCGGCTGCTGCCGGGCGGCGGGCCGAGTTCGGCGTAGAGCTGGGACTCGGCGCCGACCGCGGAGGAGCGGATCAGGTCGGGCACCGGCTGCCCGGCGAACGGGCGGGGCACCGGCTCGTCCGGGTCCTGGAGCCGGAAGGCGACCAACGCCGTTGATCCGGAGGCCAGTTCGCGGCCCTGGAGGAGCTGCCAGACCTCGGCGGCCCGGGGCAGCGCGGTGTACTCGGGCGAGAGCAGCGCGAGCAGCCGGCCCTGGCCGTCGACCGGCCCGGCCACCTCGGGCGGGCGGGGCCCGGTGTACGGTTCGGCGGCGCTGTGCAGGGAGGTCTGGTAGCCGAAGCGGGTGAGCGTCCCGGCGGCCCACTCGGCCCACATCCGGTCCTCGGGGGCGTAGCTGACGAACACCTGGCGGGGCACCGCGCGGGCGGAGCGCAGGTAGGCGCCGTAGAGCCGGCGGCGGGTCTCGGTGGTGAGCGGGCGCAGGGTGCGGACCCGCCCGTCGGTGATCCAACCGGCCAGCCGTTCGAAGGCGTTGAGCAGGCTGCGCGCCTCCTGCGGCCGGTCGGCGACGGTGGCGGGCACCTCCTCGTAGGCGTAGAAGGGCTTGTACGGCACCTCGACGTCGGCCCAGTAGCCGGCCCTGCGGTCCCCGGCCAGCCAGCGGCCGAGGTAGGGCGCGAAGGCCTCGCGGGCGTAGTCGCGGCCGGCCTCCAGGCGCTCCTGCTCGGCGTCCTCGACCCGCATCGGCACCGGCAGGACCCGGATCGCCCGCTCCTGGGCCTCGGCGATGTCCCGGGCGGCGTCGACGCCGCCGCGGATGTTCTGGGCGCTGAAGGTGAAGCAGTCCACCACGGTGTCGGGCATCAGGACGGTGCAGATGCCGGAGGTGTCGCTGACGCCGGTGCGGCTGTCGATGAGCACGTAGTCGTAGCCGCGGGCCCAGCGTTCGCGCAGCTCGCGCAGGAACTCGCCGCCGCGGATGTCCCGTCCGTGGTAGAAGCTGCGCCAGTTGAAGCTGGTGACGGCGGCGGCGTAGGCGGCGTTCTGCCGGCCGGCGGGCAGGAAGTCGAGCCGACCGCCGGGCGGCAGGTCGAGGGCGAGGCCGCAGACGTAGCCGTCCAGGCGGCCGGGTTCGTCCAGCCAGGCGGCCGGGGACTGCCCGACCGGCCCGGCGGCGGAGGGCAGCGCCTGCCTGACGTAGGCGCGCAGCAGGTCGATCAGGCCGTCGGTGGAGTGGAGTTCCGGGTCGACCAGCAGCGGGTGGTAGTAGCGGTGGAGGCCGGGCGCCTCCAGGTCCCAGTCGACGACCAGGACGCGCAGGCCGCGACTGGCGAGGATCCAGCCGACGTTGGCGAGCGCCATGGTGCGGCCGGTGCCGCCCTTGAAGGAGTAGAACGTGACGACCGATCCCGGTCCGCCGCGCTCCAGCTCTGCGCCGGGCTCAGTGGTCATCGTCCTGGTCTCCCCTCAGTGGGACGGCGTCGTCCTGGCCCCGGCTCTGGCCGGGCAGTTCCGGTGGAACGGGGTCGGGGTGGTGCCGCGCGGCCGGCGGGTCCTGGCGCGGGTGGGGCGGGCGCGGGCGGCCGGACGGGCCGGACGGGATGGCCAGCCCTGGCAGGTCCGGGCCGTCGCCGGAGCCGGAGGTGTCGTCGCCGGAGCCGAAGCCGAAGGCGTCCCCGCCATCGTCGCCCCAATCGAGGTTGTCGTCCATGAGCTTGTTCTGGGCGACCGTCACCATGATGGTGAGGTCACTGTCGAAGCTCTCCTGGTTCACGCGCACCCGGAACAAGTGCTCCAGGTCGCTCCGGCGCAACCAGTTGCGGCGGAACACGCCGCGCACGCCGGTCCACGGCGCCTCGCGCTCCCCGTCCGGGTCGTTGCTGCCGATCGGGACCACCACACCGGTGACCGGGTGGTTCTGGTCGTCGTACTCGCTCAGCGCGGCCCGGTAGCGGCCGCTGCCGGCCACCCACGGGTCGACCAGCAGCACGCTGACCTGGCTGTCCTCCCGGGCCTGGTCGAGCTTCTCGCCGAGGCCCGGGCCGATCTCCTCCAGCGTGGTGGTGTGTCCGGCCGCGGTGATCACCTGCTGGGCGCGCACCACCAGGGACGGCTGGGTCGGCGGGTAGTAGGGCGCCCAGTGCCAGGGCTTGCTCCCGTACCAGCCGCCCGCGAACGAGCCGCCCGCGGCGGCGGCCTCCGAGGCGGACCCGGCCGCGATGAACAGCCGCACCATCCCGGGGCTGGGGGCGGGCTCCGGCGCGGCCGGGGGCGGGAAGTAGCCGCGCACCGCGCCGAGGTCGAACTCGGGCAGCTCGCCGAGCCGCCGCGCGGCCGCGTCCCGGACCCGCTCCGCGACCACCCGGACCACCTGCTCGTACGCCCCGCTCTGCGCGGTGCGCAGCAGGGCCCGCAGGCCGTGCCGGGCGTAGGCCTCGCCCATGTCCGGTTGGACCCACTGGATCTTGGTCACCTCGGCGGCCAACTCGCCCGACCCGACGGGCTCCCAGAGCACCGGGACCAGCGCCGGGACGAGCTCCCCGGTGTCCTCGTGGTGGCGCCGCACCCGGCCGCGGAAGGCCGTCCACTCCTTGCCGCAGTAGAGGCTGGCGAAGTAGGCCGGGGAGTAGAGCGCGATCATCGTCCGGCTGCGGCCCAGCATCGTGGCCAGCCGCTCGGCCCAGTCGTCGCCG
Source organism: Kitasatospora sp. NPDC002543 (assembly GCF_053594915.1). Taxonomy (NCBI): domain Bacteria; kingdom Bacillati; phylum Actinomycetota; class Actinomycetes; order Kitasatosporales; family Streptomycetaceae; genus Kitasatospora; species Kitasatospora sp. NPDC002543. Next base: position 103,215 of record NZ_JBSFWR010000001.1, read on the forward strand.
AGGCGCAGCTGCTCGGTGTCGCGGAAGGCGAGTTCCTCGGCCCGGACCGCCGGGCCGACCAGACGGCCGAGCTCGTCCCGCAGGTCGTTGAAGAACTGGTTGACGAAGGCGTCCTCGGCCTCGAAGTCCCGGCGCGCGTAACTGAAGAAGAAGTACGGCCGGTGCTGTTCGTGCTCCATCACCTGTTTCCCCCCGTGCCCGACGGTCCGCGACGGCGCTGGTTTCATACCCCAGCATGTCGTGAACTCCCCTGGCCCCGCTGGCGAGTTGGCGGATTGGGCGACACGGGGGGTTTAGCCGGTGGTCAGGCGCACACGGACGGCCCGCGGCACTCCGGCGCCCGGGGGCGCGCGAACGGGGAGCGCGGGGCGCATCCGCGGGCGCCGCCTGTCGGGGCCTGGCGCCAGGGGCCGGTCCGGCGGTCGAGCTAGCGGTCGAGCGCCGACTGGAAGGCCGCGAGCGGCTCCGCGCCGGGGGTCAGGGCGTCCGCGACGACGCGGCGCAGCAGGTCCCCCAGGACGGTGTCGGGCAGGGCGTCGAGTTCGTCGAGCGGCAGGGCGGTGACGTCGACCAGGTCAGAGCCGAGTCCAGCGGCGGTTTCCGCACCGGTGACGCCCATCAGTCCCTCACTCGATCGTGTCGGCACAGCGGGCTGCCGGCCGGATGTGCATCGACCCAGGTCCGCGACGGGCATCCTACACCCGCGCGGTGACGGCCCATCAGCTCCGCGCGGACGCCGCGCGGCGCCTGTGGGCCGAACGGATCACGGGCGCCACGCGGACCACGGGCGCCCGGCGGACCACCGGCGCCGCACGGACCACGGACGCCGCACGGCTCACGGGCAGAGCCGCTCCACCCGCCACCCCGTCGGGCCGGACGGGGTGGCGACGTAGCGCAGCCGGTCGTGCAGCCGGTTCTCCCGGCCCTGCCAGAACTCGACGCTCTGCGGGACCACCCGGTACCCGCCCCAGAACGGCGGCACGGGCACGCCCTCGCCCTCCGGGTAGCGGCGCTCCAGTTCGGCGTAGCGCTGTTCCAGGACCTCCCGGCCGCCGACCGGGCTGGACTGCTCGCTGGCCCAGGCGCCCAGCTGCGAGCCGTGCGGTCGGGTGCGGAAGTAGGCGGCGGTCTCGTCCCGGCCGACCTTCTCCACCCGGCCCTGGACGATCACCTGGCGGGCCAGCGCGATCCACGGGAACAGCAGCCCGGCGTACGGGTTGGCGGCCAGCTCGGAGCCCTTGCGGGAGCCGTAGTTGGTGAAGAACACGAAGCCGCGCAGGTCGTAGCCCTTGAGCAGGACGGTGCGCGAGCTGGGCCGGCCCTCGGCGTCGGCGGTGGAGAGCACCATCGCGTTGGGTTCCACCACCCCGGCGTCGTCCGCCTCGTGGAACCAGCGGGTGAACTGGCCGATCGGCTCGGGCGCGAGCTGCTCCTCGACCAGGCCCTCGTGGCTGTAGTGCTTGCGCATCACGGTGAGGTCCGGGCCTGGGCGGGCCTCGTCGGCCAGGGTCCGGTTGGCGGGGCTCAGGGGCGTCGACTGGGCGCGATCCGGGGTCTGCACGCCAACATCATCCCGTACGACAAGCAACGGGCGCCGCTACCTCCGGACAAACCCGAGTGGGAGATGAGGTGACCCGCGACCGCTCGGCCGTCCGTCCTGCGGGGAATTGTCCGGGGCCGGGCGTTTGGTTCCGGGGCTTCCCGGGCACGACCGGCCCGCCCGCGGGGAAGTCGAACAGCCTCACGGGAAACATCACCACGGTGGTGTATGGCGCAATGCACCCCGTGCCTGTCACTCTGGCACCGAGTGCCAAACACCATTCGGTCACTGGTGCGCCGCCCCACCACGGCGGAGCGCCGATCACAGAACAGAGGGAGCCGTCGCATGTCCGATTTCGTACCCGGGCTTGAGGGAGTCGTCGCGTTCGAGAGCGAGATCGCCGAACCCGACCGCGAGGGCGGCGCCCTGCGGTACCGCGGTGTCGACATCGACGACCTGGTGGGCAACGTCTCCTTCGGCCACGTCTGGGGCCTGCTGGTGGACGGCAAGTTCAACCCCGGCCTGCCGGCCGCGGAGCCGTTCCCGATCCCGGTGCACTCCGGCGACATCCGGGTCGACGTGCAGTCGGCGCTCGCCATGCTCGCCCCGGTCTGGGGCCTCAAGCCGCTGCTGGACATCGACGCCGAGCAGGCCCGCGACGACCTCGCCCGGGCCGCCGTGATGGCGCTGTCCTACGTCGCCCAGTCGGCCCGCGGCCAGGGCCTGCCGATGGTCCCGCAGAGCGAGATCGACAAGGCCGAGACCGTCGTCGAGCGGTTCATGATCCGCTGGCGCGGCGAGCCGGACCCGAAGCACGTCAAGGCCGTCGACGCCTACTGGACCTCGGCCGCCGAGCACGGCATGAACGCCTCCACCTTCACCGCCCGGGTCATCGCCTCCACCGGCGCCGATGTCGCGGCCGCCCTCTCCGGCGCGGTCGGCGCGATGTCCGGCCCGCTGCACGGCGGCGCGCCGTCCCGCGTGCTCGGCATGATCGAGGAGATCGAGCGCACCGGCGACGCGACCGCCTGGGTCAAGAACGCCCTGGACAAGGGCGAGCGCCTGATGGGCTTCGGCCACCGCGTCTACCGCGCCGAGGACCCGCGCGCCCGGGTGCTGCGCCGCACCGCCAAGGAGCTCGGCGCGCCGCGCTTCGAGGTCGCCGAGGCACTGGAGAAGGCCGCGCTGGAGGAGCTGCACAACCGCCGCCCCGACCGCGTGCTGGCCACCAACGTCGAGTTCTGGGCCGCCATCATGCTGGACTTCGCCGAGGTTCCGGCGCACATGTTCACCTCGATGTTCACCTGCGCGCGCACCGCGGGCTGGTCGGCGCACATCCTGGAGCAGAAGCGCACGGGCCGGCTCGTGCGCCCCTCCGCGCGCTACGTCGGCCCCGGCCCGCGCCGCCCCGAGGAGATCGAGGGCTGGGACGCCATCGCCCGCTGACCGTCCCGGGCGAATACCGGACGAGCGTCCGGACAGTGCCCCTGAGCAGCGGGTCCGGCTCGGGCCGGGCCCGCTGCCGCCCGTCCGGGGCCGGCCGGCGGGCCACCGGCGCCGCATGTCTCAGCGGGCGGACTCCCGTATCCCGGTGGGCTCCCGGCCGGTAGGCTGCGCGCGTGGCTCAGATCCAGATCCCCGCTGACATCAAGCCCGCAGACGGCCGTTTCGGCTGCGGACCGTCCAAGGTGCGCCCCGAGGCCCTGAGTGCCCTCGCCGCCACCCAGACCTCCCTGCTCGGCACCTCGCACCGCCAGGCTCCGATCAAGGACCTGGTGAAGCGCGTGCGCGAGGGCGTGAGCAGCCTGTTCTCGCTGCCGGACGGCTACCAGGTCATCCTCGGCAACGGCGGCTCCACCGCCTTCTGGGACATCGCCGCCTTCGGCCTGGTGCGGGAGAAGTCCCAGCACCTGGACTTCGGCGAGTTCTCCTCGAAGTTCGCCTCCTCGGTCAAGGCCGCGCCGTGGCTCGGCGAGCCGACCGTGATCAAGACCGCCCCGGGCACCCACCCGCTGCCGGTCGCCGAGGCCGGCGTGGACGTCTACGGGCTCACCCACAACGAGACCTCGACCGGTGTCGCGATGCCGATCGGGCGCCCGGCCGGCGCGGACGAGGGCTCGCTGGTCCTGGTGGACGCCACCTCGGGCGCCGGCGGCCTGCCGGTGGACATCACCGAGACGGACGTCTACTACTTCGCCCCGCAGAAGTCCTTCGCCTCCGAGGGCGGCCTGTGGCTGGCCACCTTCTCCCCGGCCGCCCTGGAGCGCGCCGCCGAGATCGCCGGCTCCGGCCGCTACATCCCGCCGTTCTTCTCGCTGCCGACGGCCATCGACAACTCGTCGAAGGACCAGACGTACAACACCCCGTCGCTCTCCACCCTCTTCCTGCTGGCCGACCAGCTGGAGTGGCTGAACGGCAACGGCGGGCTGGACTGGGCGGTCGCCCGCACCGCCGACTCCTCGTCCCGGCTGTACTCCTGGGCCGAGAAGTCCTCCTTCGCCACCCCGTTCGTGGTGAACCCGGCCGAGCGCTCCCAGGTGGTCGGCACCATCGACTTCGACGAGTCGGTGGACGCCGCCGCGGTCGCCAAGGCACTGCGTGCCAACGGCATCGTGGACACCGAGCCGTACCGCAAGCTGGGCCGCAACCAGCTGCGCATCGCGATGTTCCCGGCGATCGAACCGGCGGACGTCGAGGCGCTCACCCACTGCATCGACTACGTGGTCGAGCAGCTCTGACACCGGCCCCCGGGGACACCGGGGACACGGCCGAGGGCCACCGCCGACGGGCGGTGGCCCTCTCGCCGTTCCGGGGCCGTGGCCCGGCGTCGGACGTGCCCGGCGGGTACCTGACGGGCGCCCGGCGGGGCCGGTGGGCGCCAGTGGGTGCCGGTGGGCGCCGGGGGGTTGTCGGTGGGCGCCCGGAGGGGTTCCTAGCCGCCGACCAGCGAGCTGATCAGCACGACGACCAACATCAGCACCAGGGCGCCGGAGACGATGCGCATTCGAGTCTTGGGGTCCACGGTCAACGAGCGTACCTCCGGCTCAGCGCGGACTCCGCCCGGGCCCTCCCCGGTCCGGCCCCGGAGCCTCCCGCGCGCCTCGGCCCCGGTCCGCCAGAGCCCAGGAGCCCAGCGACTCGTAGTGCGCGGATCCGCCGCCCGGGTCGCTGCGCACCAGGTGCAGCTCGGCGGCCTCCCACTCCGGCCCCCGGTAGTCGGCCAGCGCCGCCACCAGGCCGTCCAGCTCGGCCGCCGCGACCCGCCGCACGGCCCGCCGGTGGCCCCGCGAGGAGCCCGCCCGGGCGAGGGTGAGGTGCGGGTGGAAGGCGAAGTCGTCGGTCGCCCCGGTGACCTCGGCGGTCGCCCCGGTCACGGCGTCGGCCAGTCGGCGCAGCGCCCAGGTCCGGCCCTCGACCCCGGCCCAGAGCACCCGGTCGCCGAACCGCCCCGCGCCCGCGATCCGCAGCCGGTGCACCGGGTGCACCTCGGCGACGGCGGCCAGTCCCGCCTCCAGTTCGGGCAGCCGCTCGGCCGGCACCTCGCCCAGGAAGGCCAGGGTCAGGTGCCACCCGTCGACGCCGGTCCAGCGCAGCCGGTCGGCCCCGGGGAGCTCCCGCAGCGGCGCGACCACCTCGGAGAGCCCCCGCAGCGCCTCGGCCGGCGGCAGCACCGCCACGAACAACCTCATGGCCCAATCTTCCCGCGCCCGGCCGTCTGGGGTAGAACGGTTTCCCATGAAGATCCGCAACGGGGGGCCCGCGGACGTCCCCGACATCCTGTCCCTGCTCGACGGCGCCGTCTCCTGGCTGGCCGCCCAGGGCCGCACCGGCCAGTGGGGCGACCAGCCGTTCAGCACCAACCAGGCCCGCGTCGACCAGGTCCGCTCGTACACCGAGGAACCCTTCCTGATCCGCCTCGCCGAGGACGAGGACGGCCGTACGGTCGGCTGCTGCGTGGTCTCCGAGGACCGCGGCCGGTGGATCCCCGCCGTGGACGAGCGCGAGCTCTACGTCCGCAACCTGGTCACCGACCGCGGTCGCAAGGGCTCGGGCATCGGCGCCGCGCTGATCGCCGACGCGGTCGAGGAGGCCCGTCGGCGCGGCATCGGCCTGCTCCGGGTGGACTGCTACGGCGGCGCCGACCGCAAGCTGGTCGGGCGCTACCGGGCGCTCGGCTTCACCGAGACCGTGACGTTCGAGGTCGAGCAGCCGCACGGCCTCTGGCCCGGCCAGGTGCTGGAGATCCGACTCTGAGACACCGCAGGCCCCCGGGCACCCCGGGGGCCTGACGTGTCGTCAGCAGGCCGTGGCCAGCTCCGACTTGCTCGCGCTCGCGGTCCGCGGCACGAAAGCGACCACCCGGCCGCCGCGGCCCGGGTGCAGGTCGAACCGCACCTTCAGGTCCGCGCTGCGGGCCAGCACCAGGCCGACCGCTCCGGCCGCCGCCGCGGACACCAGTCCACAGGCCAGCAGGCCGAGCCGGGGCCCGTACGAGGCGGTCACCCAGCCGACGATCGGGGCGCCGATCGGCGTGCCGCCGGTGAAGACCAGCACCAGCAGGCCCATCACCCGGCCGCGCATCTCGGGGTCGGTGGCCAGCTGCAGGGTGGAGTTGACGGCGGTGTTGAAGCTCAGCCCGAACACCCCGATCAGCGTCAGCAGCAGCGCGAAGGTCCAGTAGTCGGGCGCGAACGCGGCGACCACCTCCAGCGCGCCGAAGGCCAGCGCCGCGCCGACCAGCCGGCGCAGTCGCGGCACGCCCCGACGGGCGGCGAGCAGCGCACCCGTCAGCGAGCCGATCGCCATCGCGGTGTTCAGCAGGCCGTACTGGCCGGCGCCCACCTTGAAGGTGTCGTACGCGAAGCCGGAGAGCAGCGTCGGGAAGTTGAAGCCGAAGGTGCCGATGAAGCCGGCCAGCACCATCGGCCAGAGCAGCTCGGGCCGCTCCTTGACGTACCGCAGGCCCTCGCGCAGCTGCCCCTTCTCGCGGGCGATCGGCTCGGTCGGGCGCAGTTCGCTCTCCCGCATCGCGAGCAGCCCGCCGATCACGGCGGCGAAGGACAGCGCGTTGACGGCGAACGCCCAGCCGCTGCCGACCGCGGCGATCAGCAGGCCCGCGACGGCGGGGCCGACCAGCCGGGCGGTCTGGAAGTTGGCGGCGTTCAGGCTGACCGCGTTGGCGAGGTCCTTGGGCCCGACCATCTCGGAGACGAACGCCTGCCGGGCCGGGTTGTCCACCACGGTGACCAGGCCGAGCAGCAGCGCGAAGAGGTACACGTAGTACGGCGTCACCACGCCGCCGACGGTCAGCACCGCGAGGCCGGCGGCCAGCAGGCCCATCGCGCCCTGGGTGCAGATCAGCAGCCGGCGCTTGGGCATCCGGTCCGCGAGCACGCCGCCGAACAGGCCGAGCAGCAGCATCGGCAGGAACTGCATGGCGGTGGTGATGCCGACCGCGAGCGGGCTGCCGGTGAGGCTCAGCACGAGCCAGTCCTGGGCGATCCGCTGCATCCAGGTGCCGGTGTTGGACACCACCTGGCCGGCGAAGTAGTAGCGGTAGTTGCGAACGCGCAGGGAGGAGAACATCCCCCCGGGCCGGGTGAACTCGGCACCTGTGGGAGACGGTTGGGCCGAGTGGGTTCGGCCGGGAGCGGCGGGGTCCGCCGCGGTGCGTTCGTCGGGGTCGTCGTCGCCGTTGCCGGGCAGCCCCGTGGGGGCGGGTGCCTGGGCGTCGGCGGCCGCGGCTCCGGCCGCGGCGGGGTCGTTGGTCGGGTCGTCGGTACGGATGGCGGCGGCGCTGGCTGCGGCCGGCGGTGTCACGGTGGTCTCCCCTCGCGGCGCGACGGCCATGGCGGTGGCCGTCGCGCTCCTGGTGTCGGTGGTCGGTCCTGCGGTGATGCGGGCTCCTTCTCCTCCCGGCGGCCGGCCGGGTTCGGTGTGCCTAGAGGTGTGCGAGCTTGTAGAGCACGGGCGCGGCCTCCCTGAGGACGGCCCATTCCTCCTCGTCGAGCCCCTGGGCGAGCTCGGCGAGCCAGACGTTCCGGCGCCGGCGACTCTCCGCGAGGATCGTCTCGGCCTGCTCGGTGCTGCTGACGACCACCTGGCGGCGGTCCTCGGGGTGCGGTTCGCGCCGCACCAGCCCCTTCTCCTCCAGCATCGCGACGATCCTGGTCATCGAAGGAGGCTGCACGTGCTCCTTCCGGGCGAGCTCACCCGGCGTCGCCTTTCCGCACCGGGCGAGGGTGCCCAGCACTCCCATCTCGGTCGGACTGAGCGACTCCTCCACCCGCTGGTGTTTGAGTCGTCGGGAGAGGCGCATCGTGGACGATCGCAGCTGACTGATCGCTGCGAGGTCCTGCTCGGACATCTCGGGCATCTCTTTAGCTTACGTCATTACTCTCGCTAAGGAAAATGGGATCCGCCGCCGCGCCGGAGGGTCACCGCGGTGCCATATTGGGTCTTGGGCCCCAGCTCCCGACTCCCGGAAGGGCCGACCCGCCATGTCCGACCTCGCCACCGAGCAGACCGCGCAGACCGAGCGCGCCGAGCCGGGCGACACCGGCTTCGGCCGGCTCGCCATGGTCACCATCGACTGCGCCGACCCGGTCGCCCTGGCCTCGTTCTACGGCGAGCTGCTGGGGTGGGAGACCAGGCACGCGGACGAGCACTTCGCGATCCTGGACAACCCCGAGGGCGGCAGCCCGCTGGGCTTCGGACGGGTGACCGGGTACCGGCCGGAACCGTGGAAGGAGCCGGACGGCAGCAAGCACTTCCACCTCGACTTCTACGTCGACGACCTGGAGGCGGCCACCGCGAAGGCCCTCGCGCTCGGCGCCACCGAGCCCGCCTACCAGCACGGCCGCACCCTGCGGGTGCTGATCGATCCGGCCGGCCACCCGTTCGGGCTAGCCCCGCTGGAGTGAGCGCCGGGACGGTCCTGGGCGGATCCGGGGCGGTCCGGGCGGGTCCGGCACAGAACCCCGACGGTCCGACGCAGAACCCCGACGGGTCCGGGGCGGCACCGGGGGGTGGTGCGCAGGCGGTGTCAGGGGTTGGTGCCGGGATCATGCAGGCCGCGTAAAGGCCCATCCTGACCTGCGACTTCACGAAACGCACGAACGTTGTGCGACTGCCGGGCAGTGACTACTCTCCCCGATTGTCAGGGGCACCACATGCCGGGCCCCGCTCCGCGGGCCCGCGTTCCCGCTCCGGTGCCCGTTGCCGCGCGCCTTCCCCGGCCAGCCGCGTCCGACCGCGTCCCGGTGCCCTCAGCCCTCGTCCAGGGAGCTCCATTGGGTGAGATCCACCACGCCGACCACGGCTGGGTGACCCCGGCGGTCTCGTACTTCGTCGCCTGCGCCGGCGCCTTCGTCGCTCTGCGCGGCGCCCGCTGGGCCCTGGTCTCCCGCGGCCGCACCCGGGTCGCCTGGCTGCTGTTCGCCTCCAGCTCGCTCGGGGCCGGGATCTGGTCCATGCACTTCATCGCGATGCTCGGCTTCTCCGTGACCGGCGTCGAGATCACCTACCGGCCCTGGCTGACCGTGCTCAGCCTGCTGGTGGCCGTCGCCGTGGTCGGCATCGGGCTCTTCACCGTCGGGTACTGGCGGCGGCGCCCCGTCCTGGCGCTGATGGTCGGCGGGCTGACCACCGGCCTCGGCGTCGCCGCGATGCACTACCTGGGCATGGCCGCGATGGTCCTGCCCGGCCGGCTCGGCTACGACCGGACGACCGTGGCGGTCTCGGTGGCGATCGCCGTGGTCGCGGCCACCGCCGCGCTCTGGGCCGCGCTGAACATCCGGGGCACGCTCGCCGTCCTGGCGGCGGCGCCGGTGATGGGCGTGGCGGTCTGCGCGATGCACTACACCGGCATGGCGGCGCTCTCCGTCCAACCGGACTTCTCGCGCTCCACCGCGGACGGGGTGATGGCGCTCCAGTTCGTCTTCCCGCTCGGGGTCGGGCTCGGCTGCTACGTCTTCTTCGGCTCGCTGGCCTTCGCGGTCTCGCCGAGCCGACCCGACTCCCGGCCCCTGCTGGCCGGTCCGGCCGCCCCGCTGCCCCCGCGCACCCCCGCGGTTCCCGAGTGGGCGGCGCGCACCCCGGGCGGTCCGGACGACCCGACGGCCCCGCGGTCGCGACGGCCGGTGGGCGGGGCGACCCGGCGCTGACGCCGGGTACGGGAGCGGGGGCCCGAGCGGCGTCCGGCCGGGCCCCCCACCCCGGCCGGGCGCCGCCCGACCCCGCCCGATCCCCGGCCGGGCGCCGCCCGATCCCCCACCCGATCCCCCGCCCGAGGCGCGCGCGGGGCGGGCCTACGAGGGCCGCCCGAGCAGCCCCGCCACGTGCTCCGGTGTGGCCACCGGGCAGACCTTGTGCACGAAGTCCCGCCGCAGCGCGTGGTACGGCTCGCCCGCCCGGTAGAAGTTGGCGTGCATCCGGCGCAGTTCCTCCGCCCGGTACTCGGCCAGCGGTTTGGCCTCCTCGTCGGCCGCGCGGCGGCGCTTCTTGTCCACCAGCCGTCCGGTGAGCTCCGGCGAGGCGGCGATCCGGTCCGCCTCACGGGCCACCCAGCGGCGGAACCCGGCCGCGTCCCCGCCGACCGTGCGGTCCACCAGGCCGATCCGGCGGGCGTGGTCCGCGCCGACCGGCAGCGCCTCGGAGGTGAGCCGCTCGGCCTGCTCGGCGCCGACCCGGCGGGGCAGGGTGTACGTCCAGTACTCGGAGCCGTACAGGCCCATCAGCCGGTAGTGCGGGTTGAGCACCGCCGACTCCCGGCACCACACCTCGTCGGCGGCGAGCGCCGCCATCAGCCCGCCGGCCGCCGCGTTCCCGGTCAGGGCCGCCACCGTCACCTTGTCCGTCGTGGTCAGCACCGCCTCGACGAAGTCGTCCATCGCGTTGATGTTCTCCCAGGACTCCAGCGCCGGGAAGGCCGCGCCCTGGATGACGTTCAGCTGGATCCCGTTGGAGTAGAAGTCCCGGGGCGCGCCGAGCACCAGCACCGAGGTCGGCCGGCCGGCCGCCTCCCGGTAGGCGGCGAGCAGCCGGCGGCACTGCTCGGTGCTCACCGCCCCGCCCGCGTGGGCGAATTCGAGGAAGCCGACCCGGCCCTCCTCGCGGTAGCGCAGCTCCGACCAGGTGTCCCGGCCGCTCGCCCGCTCCGGGTCCACCGGCACCTCGCGGACCCGGTACAGCTCGTCGGCGAGCACGGTGGCGGCCGGCAGCTTGAAGGTGGCCGGCCCGCCGGGGGTGCGGCGCGGGCGCAGCTGGGGTATCCACACCGCGCCGTCCACCGTGGCCCGGCAGATCGCGCCGTCCCGGGTGGCCAGCACGGCACCGGGCACCGGGCCGCGCAGCTCGTCCTCCGGGTGGCCGCCGTGCAGGAAGAACTCCCGTCCGTACAGCTCGTCCAGCACACCGGGCTGGGAGTCGGCGGCGCGCAGCTTGCGCAGCACGGCGGCGGTGTCGTCCCGCTCCCAGTCGATCCGGCGGGACTCCTGGCGCAGGAGGGGCCGCGCCCGGCCGCGCACGTCCGGCCGGGCGTAGTCCAGCGGCTCGGGGGTGAACCGCCCGCTCTCGTACCGCTGGACGGCCAGCAGCACGGCCTCGACGGCGGCGTCGGCGAGCTCGCCGCGGTACAACTCGCTCTTGCCGCACGGGGGGACGGGGAACTCGACGGACGCCCAGATGTCGCCGGCGTCCATCTCCTCGACGGCCTGCAGCACGGTGACGCCCCAGTGCTCCTCCCCCTCGGTGATCGCCCGGTCGAGCGAGGAGGGGCCGCGGTCGCCCTTGGGCCCCGGGTGCACGATCAGGACGGTCCGGGTCGACCAGATGTCCTGCGGGACGGCCTTGGTGAGCATCGGGCAGACGATCAGCTCGGGGTCGGTGCGGGCCACCCCGGCTCTCATCTGCTCGTCGCCGAGGGCGAGTTGGACGGCGACCCGGTGGCCGCGCTCGCGAAGCTCGGTGTGGACGCGCTGGGTCAGGCTGTTGAACGCGCTGGCGATCAGGAGAATGCGCAAGGAGGGCCTCCGGCGGGAACTGGGGTCGCGCGCAGGCGATGAAACCAGGGCATGGACACGTAATGATCACGGTCCGTGTTCCGGTGCTCTACTCTCACGCACCCCGCACACCTGTGCGCCGCGTTTCGCCGGATCTCCCCAAGTCCCCGTTCCCGCCGGGTACCCTCTCCCGCGCCGCCTCCCCGGCGCGGGAACCGACTAGCGCGGGAACGCCCGGCGGGCCCGCCAGGTGGTGTGCTCCCGGGAGACGGCGTCCTCCGCGTCGGCGGCCAGCCGGGCCCAACGCGCCTCGGCGTCGGGCGCCTTGAGGTCCAGGTCGGACAGCTGGTTGCCGACGTTCTCCAGCTCGCGCGCGGCCAGCTGGTAGGCGGCGGCCAGCGGGCCGAGCTGCTTGAGCTGCGTCCAGGCGATGATCGCCGCGGCCGCGGCCGAGGTCGTGCCGAAGAGGTGCACCGGCAGCGCGCCGGTGGCCTGGGCGACGGCCGCCGCCGCGCCGACGATGATCAGCACCGCGACGCCCAGCCCCCAGGAGACCGCCTGGGAGTCGCAGGCCTCGGCCCGGGAGCGGTACCAGGTGCGCTGGCCCTCCACCCGGGTGCGCAGGTAGAGCGTGCGCCGGGCGGCCAGGCCCTCGGCACGCTGACGCCGCATCTCCGGGGTGATCTCGGCGACGCTGCCGGGCGGCACGATCTCCGGGTCCTCGAAGGCCCGCAGCACGTCCTCGACCTGCAGCAGGTAGCCGCGGTCGACGTCGGCGGACTCGGCCTCGCCGTCGAACGGCCGGGCCCGGACGGTGTACTTCCAGGCCAGCGTCTTGACCGACTCGGCCGCCGCCCGGGCCTGGTACCAGCGGCCCTGCGGGTTGCCGCGCCGCAGCCGGGACCAGAAGTAGCCGGCCACCAGGAAGGCGGCGACCGAGAGCAGCGGCCAGAAGTCGAAGCCGCCCTTGTCGCCCGTGCTCGGGAACGACCCGATCACGGCGGCGACCACCAGCATCGAGATCAGTCCGCGGTACCAGCGCAGCGTCTCGCGCTGGCCGTCCAGCGAGGCCTTGTCCGCCGTCCAGAACAGCTCCGGCAGCAGCTGTGCCTCGACGCCCCCCGGCGGATCCTGTTGCACCATCGGTCGAGTCCCCTCCCCCTTCTCCGTCCAGCCAGTATTCCCTCCGCCAACTCGCCTACACGGGCGCCTTTTTGACAACTTCCGACCGGTGGCCGTTGTCCGGCCGCCCGGTAACCTATATAACCGGTTACATGCCGCTGCACTGGAAGCTCGTCATCGACTGCGCCGACCCGCACCGCCAGGCCGCCTTCTGGGCCGCCGCCCTGGAGTACGCGCGGGAGGACCACGGCGCGCTGATCACCCGGCTGCTCGCCGCCGGCGCGGTCGGCCCGGAGGCCCTCACCGAGGTGGACGGCCGCCCGGCCTGGCGCACCCTGGCCGCCGTCCGCCACCCCGAGGACCCGTTCGACCCGGCCTCGGACACCGGCCTCGGCCGCCGCCTCCTGTTCCAGGCCGTCCCCGAGCCCAAGCAGGGCAAGAACCGGCTGCACCTCGACCTCCACCCCGGCCCGGACGCGCGCGGGGCCACCGTCACCCGCCTCGAAGCCCTCGGCGCCACCACCGTCCGGCACGTCGAGGAGCCCGGCGGCGCCTGGGCCGTCATGCGAGATCCAGAGGGCAACGAGTTCTGCGTCCACTGACCAGCCCCCTCGGGAACGCCGAAGCCCCGCCCTCCCGGAGCCGGGAGGGCGGGGCTTCGTACCGCGGTGGGCCGTCAGAGCAGGCCGAAGGCCGGCATCAGGTAGTAGAAGGCGAACACCGTCGCCACCGCGTACATCGGGACGGGGACCTCGCGGCCGCGGCCGGCCGCCAGGCGCAGCACGCAGAAGGCGACGAAGCCCATGCCGATGCCGTTGGTGATGCTGTAGGTGAACGGCATCATCACGATGGTCAGGAAGGCCGGGATCGCGATCGTGTAGTCGGCCCAGTCGATCTCCTTGATCGAGTTGGCCAGGATCAGGAAGCCGACGGTGATCAGGGCCGGGGTGGCGGCCTGGGCCGGGACCATGGTGGCGAGCGGGGTGAGGAAGAGCGCCACCACGAAGAGCAGGCCGGTGACGATCGAGGCGAAGCCGGTCCGGGCGCCCTCGCCGACACCGGCGGTGGACTCGACGAAGCAGGTGTTGGCGGAGGCCGAGGTGGCGCCGCCGGCCGCGGTGGCGATGCCGTCGACCATCAGGACCTTGTTGATGCCGGGCAGGTCGCCCTTCTCGTCGAGCAGGTGGGCCTCGTCGGCCACGCCGAGGATGGTGCCCATCGCGTCGAAGAAGCAGGACATCAGCACGGTGAAGACGAACAGCAGGCCGGTCAGCACGCCGACCTTCTCGAAGCCGCCGAACAGGCTGACCTTGCCGACCAGCCCGAAGTCCGGCGCGGAGACCGGGTTGCCCGGCCAGGTCGGGACGGTCAGCCCCCACTTGAGCGCCGGGACGTCGGCCACCTTGTCGATGATCGCGGCGAGCGCGGTGGAGACCGCGATGCTGATCAGGATGGCGCCGGGCACCTTGCGGATCAGCAGGATCAGGGTGAGCACCAGGCCGATCACGAAGATCAGCACCGGGAAGCCGAGCAGGTGGCCGTTGCCGCCGAGCTGGAGCGGGACGGTGGTGTGGGCGGCGTCCGGGATGCGGCTGACGAAGCCGGAGTCGACCAGGCCGACCAGGCTGATGAACAGGCCGATGCCGATCGCGATGGCCTTGCGCAGGCCGAGCGGGACGGCGTTCATGACCCGCTCGCGCAGACCGGTGGCGACCAGCAGCATGATCGCGAAGCCGGCCAGCACGACCATGCCCATGGCGTCCGGCCAGGTCATCCTGGGGGCGAGCTGGAGCGCCACGATCGTGTTGACGCCGAGGCCGGCGGCCAGGCCGATCGGGACGTTGCCGATGACGCCCATCAGCAGGGTGGTGAGACCCGCGGTGAGGGCGGTGGCGGTGACCAGTTGGCCGCTGTCCAGGTGGGCCCCGGTGATGTCCGTGCCGCTGGCAAGGATGATCGGGTTCAGCACCAGGATGTACGCCATGGTGAAGAAGGTGGCGACTCCGCCGCGGATCTCGCGCGGCAGGGTGGAGCCGCGCTCGCTGATCCGGAAGAAGCGGTCGACGGCGCTCGTGGGGGGCTTGGGCGCGGCGTCGGCGGGTTCGGGCGACTCGGTGGTCGGCTGGACCACAGGCATGTGCGTGCGTCCTCTGTGGGGGAGCTGAGGAGAGGGAGTGAACGCCCGGTGCGACGGTGGCCGGGCGCAGATCTTTAAGTATGGTTTCCGGATCGCACACGCGCTATCTTCGCGCGTAGAGCCTGCCGGGGGTCGCAACACCCGCGAAGCCGCCCCGCCGCACCGTACGCTAGGCCCCATGCCCAAGACGCCACTGCACCCCTCGCCCCCTCCGCTGGAGGCCAACGACGTCGCCATCGTCGGCGGCGGCACGGTGCTGTGGTTCGTCGCCTTCCTCGCCCTGCTCCCCTTCCAGGGCAGCCTCTCGGCGCACGGCCACGGCACCTGGCCCTGGATCTGCCTCTCCGGCGGGCTGCTCGGCCTGATCGGCCTCTGGTACTGCCGCGCCCGGCGGGACGCGATCGCCCGCAGCCGCGCCGCCGAGGCCGCCGGAGCGGCCGAGCACGAGGCCGGCTAGCGGAGCGCGCGGCCCCGGCGCACCGTCGGACGCGGGGCTGGCGGCGACGGCCGGAACCCGGCCACCCGGTCGGACTGAATAGTCCTTTAGTAGCACGCATCGGACATAAGGCGCCCGTAGAGTCGGTGCCATGACGCAGCCTGCCCAACCAGCGGAAGAGCGGCCGACCGACCGAGACCGCCCGGACGGAGCACACCCCCTCGGCCTGCTGCCCGGCCGGCGCGGCGGCCTGACCGCCGCCGAGGTGGCCGAGCGGGTCGCGAAGGGCCAGGTCAACGACGTCCCCGTACGGTCCAGCCGGTCCACCAAGGAGATCGTCAGGGCCAACGTCTTCACCCGCTTCAACGCGATCATCGGCGTGATGTTCGGGATCATCCTGATCGTCGGTCCGATCCAGGACGGCCTGTTCGGCCTGGTCATCGTGGCCAACACGGCGATCGGCATCATCCAGGAACTGCGCGCCAAGAAGACCCTGGACAGCCTGGCCCTGATCGGCGAGGCCCGCCCCCAGGTCCGCCGGGACGGCTCCGCCCGCCAGATCGGCGTCTCCGAGATCGTCCTCGACGACACCGTGCTGCTCGGCATCGGCGACAAGGTGATCGTCGACGGCGAGGTCACCGAGGCGGACGGCCTGGAGATCGACGAGTCGCTGCTCACCGGCGAGCCCGACCCGGTCCTCAAGCAGCCCGGCGACCCGGTGATGTCCGGCAGCTTCGTGGTGGCCGGCGCCGGCGCGTTCACCGCCACCAAGGTCGGCCGCGAGGCCTACGCGGCCCAGCTGGCCGAGGAGGCCAGCAAGTTCACCCTGGTGAAGTCGGAGCTGCGCACCGGCATCGACAGCATCCTGCGGATCATCACCTACCTGCTGATCCCCACCGCCCTCGGCCTGATCATCAGCCAGCTGGCCGTCGAGGGCCGGGACTGGAAGGAGGCCGTGCGGCGCATGGTGGCCGGCATCGTGCCGATGGTCCCCGAGGGGCTGGTGCTGCTGACCTCGGTCGCCTTCGCGATCGGCGTGGTCCGGCTCGGCCGCAAGCAGTGCCTGGTCCAGGAGCTCCCGGCGATCGAGGGCCTGGCCCGGGTGGACACCGTCTGCCTGGACAAGACCGGCACCCTCACCGAGGGCGGCATGGACGTGGTCGACCTGCGGATGCTCTCGAACGGGGAGCCCGCCGCCGCCACCCCGGAGACCGTCCGGCACGCGCTGGCCGTGATGGCCGGCGCCGACGCCCGTCCCAACCCCTCCATGCAGGCGGTCATCGACGCCTACGGGCGCGGCGACGCCGGCACCGCCCCGGACCGCGACGGCTGGCGGGTGATCGAGGCGATGCCCTTCTCCTCCGCCCGCAAGTGGAGCGGCGTGCAGCTGCTGGAACCGCAGGGCGGCGAGGCCAGCTGGCTGCTCGGCGCGCCCGACGTACTGCTGCCCGCCGGACACCCGGCCCTGGCCGAGGTCGACGAACTGGGCGCCCGGGGCCTGCGGGTGCTGCTGCTGGGCCGCACCCCCGTCCCGCTGGACTCCCCCGACCCGGCGGCCGACCTCACCCCGCTCGCCCTGGTGGTGCTCCAGCAGCGACTGCGCTCGGACGCCGCCGAGACCCTGCGCTACTTCGAGGGCCAGCGGGTCCGGGCCAAGGTCATCTCCGGCGACGCGGCGGTCTCGGTCGGCGCGGTCGCGGGCCACCTGGGCCTGCCCGGCGCCGACCACCCGCTGGACGCCCGCACCCTGCCCACCGACCCGGAGGAGCTCGCCGAGACCGCCGACCGGACCAGCGTCTTCGGCCGGGTCACTCCCCAGCAGAAGCGCCAACTGGTCGGGGCGCTGCAGTCCCGCGGCCACACCGTGGCGATGACCGGCGACGGCGTCAACGACGTGCTCGCGCTCAAGGACGCCGACATCGGCGTGGCGATGGGCACCGGCTCCGACGCCACCAAGGCCGTCGCCCAGATCGTGCTGCTGAACGACTCCTTCGCCTCGCTGCCGTCGGTGGTGGCCGAGGGCCGCCGGGTGATCGGCAACATCGAGCGGGTCGCTTCGCTCTTCCTGGTGAAGACCGTCTACTCCGTCCTGCTGGCCCTCCTGGTGATCTTCACCCACTCGCCGTACCCGTTCCTGCCCCGGCACTCCACCGTGCTGTCCTCGCTGACCATCGGCATCCCCGCCTTCTTCCTCGCGCTCGCCCCCAACAACGAGCGGGCCCGCACCGGCTTCGTGAAGCGCGTGCTGCGGCTCGCGATCCCCGGCGGCGCGATCGCCGGCACCGGCACCTTCGTCGCCTACACGCTCGCCCGCGCCGACCACGCGACCGACCTCAAGGCCGACACCAGCGTGGCCACCCTGACGCTCTTCCTGATCGCCATCTGGGTGCTCGCCATCGTCGCCCGCCCCTACAACTGGTGGCGCCTGCTGCTGATCGGCTCCATGGGCGGGGCCTTCGCCCTGGTCCTGCTGGTGCCCCCGCTGAAGACCTTCTTCGACCTCTCCCTGGTCGGCTTCCGCGATCCGCTGACGGGCGTCGCCATCGCGGTGGTCTGCGGCATCGCCCTGGAGATCGCCTGGCGCGTCATGAAGCGCCGCGGCATGGAGTGACGCGGCACGGAGTGACGCGTCCGCCGGTACGGGGCGGCGCGCCCTCGGCACGGAGCGGCGCGCGCCCCTCGGCGGCTTGCGTGACAAGGCCGTGCCCCCACCACGATGATGGGCACCGGGAGGGGGTGCCGAATGGCGCGCAAGGGTGGGGATCTGGAGGCGTTCATCGCCTTCCTGGGCGGACTGCTGGCGGCCGGACTGGCCGGACTGGCGATGGCGGGTGTCGGCCTGGCCGTCCGGCCGACACCCGCGCTGCGGAGCGCCGCGCTGGTGACGCTCGGCGCGGTCTGGCTGACGGCCACCACCACCGTCTACTGGCGGCTGCGGGCGCGCACCCGCTGAGCCCGGCGGGCGCCCGCGCGGACTCGGCCCCGCACGCGGGCGACTCGGCCCGCACGCCCCGGGCTCAGCCCTCGAAGTCGCGGGCGGCCGAGAGCTCGTAGGCGCGGTCCGGCTCGCTCAGGGCGGCCAGCACCTCGAAGCGGCGGTGCCACTGCCCGACCGACCAGGCCAGCCCGGCGGCGAGGCCCTCCGGGGTGGCCGCGTGCAGCAGACCGGGCACCGGCGGGACGTCGAACTCGTCGTCCTCGTCGCCGGCCTCGGCCAGCTCCGGGTCGTACGGCGGCTCCGGGCTGTCCGCCCCGGTGTCCCAGCGCCAGTCCACCGCCGCCTCGCCGCCGTCCGGCCCGACGACCAGCAGTTCCTCGTGCTCCTCGTAGGCGACCGGGCAGCCGGGCAGCAGCTCCCGCACCACCGCCGGGACCCGGTGCAGCACGCCCTCGGAGAGCACCCGGCCGCCCGCCACCTCGCTGGCCAGCGACACGTGCAGCCGCTCGGCGAGGTCGGCGGCCAGCGCCGGGGCGACCGGCAGCAGCGGGTACGGGTGCAGCAGCTGGACCAGGTCGGGGGCGTCCGCGACGACCGCCTCGGTGGCGTCCACCACCACCGTGTGGGCCGGCCGGCGCCCGGTCTCCGGGTCCAGCGGGGGCAGCGCCCGCACCACGTCCAGCGGCTCGATCCGCTCGCGGTCCACCCGGGCCAGCGCGGTGTGGATGCCGTGCAGCTGGCGGTGGCCGACCTCGGCGTCCGGGTCGGTCATCCGGTCCAGCACCTCGTCCGGCCCGTGCGGCTCGGCGAGCAGCGCGGCCAGCGTGGTGCGCACGCCGAGCGCGTGCAGGAACTGCTCGTCCAGCGCGGTGCGGGCCTCGTCGTACAGCCCGCGCAGCAGCGGGTCGGCCCCGGCGGCGCGCAGGCCGGCCGGCTCGCGGCCCGCCAGCACCGGGTGGTCGCGCAGCCACCACGCGGTGTACGGCGGCAGGTCGGCGTACGAGCCGTCCGGCAGCAGGGTGCGCACCGGGGCGACCACGGCCTCCCGGTACGGCGGGCGGGCCAGCGCGGCGAGCGCCTGCGGCCAGGCGTCGTCGTCCACCAGGTCGAGGTCCCGCACGGCCAGCAGCTCGGCGGCCACCGGCGGGACGCCGACCGCCTCGTCGGCCTGGAGCGCCTCCAGCGCGTCCTCGGCCCACTCGGCGAGCCCGTCCGGCGCCTCGTCCAGCAGGCCGGTGGGGTGGCCGCCGGCCGCGCGGTCGGCCGGGACGGTGGGGTCGAGCCGCTCCAGGTCGTCCGGGTCGAGCACCACGTCCTCGGCCCGCACCAGCACGAAGCCGGCCAGCACGCCGACGGCGGCGAGCACCTCCGGCCCCCAGCGCTCCAGCAGCTCGTCGTCCACCCAGCCGGCGTCCTCCTCGCGGGCGAGCGCGGCGAACGGGCTGCCGGGCAGCACGAGTTCGCCGGCCCGGGCGGGCTCGCCCTCGTCGTCGAGCAGCGCCAGCCGGGCCAGCCACGGGTGGGCACCCGGCTCCGGGGCGGCGGCCTTCACCAACGCCAGGACGGCGTCGGCGAGTTCGAGCGCCGCGTCGAGGTCGTCCTCGGCCAGCTCGTAGGAACGGGCGACGGCGGCCCGCACCTCGGGGGTGTCCAGCACGCCGGCCGGGGTGGCGGTGCCGGCGCCGAGCTTGGCCAGCAGCGGGTGGGCGGCCTCGGGGTGGGCCAGGCGCAGGTCGAGCGCGGCGAGCGCGCCCGCGAGGGACTCGGGGTAGCCGGGGAAGGCCGCCCAGTCGGCGTCCTCGGAGGGCAGCAGGACGCGCCGCGGCCCGGTGACCGTCCGCCCGTCGGCGAGCGGGACGGGCAGCGCGCCGAGCGCCTCCGGGTCGGCCGCGCCGAGCGCCGCGTACAGGTTGCGCCACCAGGCGGGCTCGCGGTCCAGGCCGCCGAGCTGGTCCACCACCTCGGCCAGCGGCACCCGGCGCACGTTCAGCACCCGCAGCTCGGTGCGGCGCTCCAGTCCGGCCGGCAGCAGCCCGGGGAAGATCGGCGAGAGCGCCTCGACCACCGAGCCGTCCGCGCCCTCCAGCAGCGTCGCGTCCCGCGGCCGCAGGGCCGGCGTGCCCTCCTCGACCGGCGCCGGGTGCGGCAGGAACGGCGTGCCGGGCAGCCGGGAGAGCACCGCGGCGCGCAGCGCGTTGTCCAGCGCCCCCTGGCCGAGCGGGGCCGGGACGAGGCCGAGCGAGCCGAGGTCGGCGCCGCGGGCGCGCAGCAGATCGGCGTAGCTGTCGGCGGCGCGCTCGGTCAGGAAGTCGGCCAGCGGGCCGGGCGCGACGTGCCGGCGGGTGGAGTCCAGCGGGTAGGAGGCGATCAGCAGCGCGGGCAGGCCTACCGGCTCGTCGCTGGGGGTCGGCGCGTGCAGCACGGAGGCGATCCCGGGCCGCTGCGGGGCACCGTCCGGGCCGACCGGGACGGCCCAGGTCACCGTCCAGTACGGGCGGGCGCGCTCCTCGGTGGGCCGGTCGACCAGCAGCTCGGCGGAGAGCGTGCCGGAGGTGCCGGCGGTCTGCCAGACCGTCTGCCGCGGCCGGCCGCCCGCGTCGTCGGTGACGGTGACCTCGGTGACCCCGTCCGGGCGCGGCTCGGCGGCGTCCCGGGTGAGCGTCCGGGTGCCGTCCGGGGTCTCCACCACGACCTCGCGCAGACCGGGCAGGGTGAGCAGCAGCGCGTCGTCGATCCCGGCCAGCAGGCGGCGGGTCAGGTCCTCGGCGGCGGCGTCCCGCAGCGGCAGCACGACCACCGTGTCGTAGCCCTCGGGGGCCGGGCCGTCGGCCGCGAACGGCAGCCGCAGCAGCGGCACGTGGCCGTCCCGGCGGCGCAGTTCCTCGGCCAGCTCGGGCCGCTCCCCGGCCATTGCCCGCGCCTCGCCGAGCGACCAGCGCACGCCGCCGGTGGCGCTCAGCACGGCGGGCTCGTCGGTGACCGCGAGGACGGCGGCGAAGCCGACCCCGAACCGGCCGACGGCGGGCGCCTCACCGCGCTTGGAGGAGGCGCGCAGGGTCGACAGCGACTCGACGGCGGCCGCGTCCAGCGGGGCGCCGGTGTTGGCGGCGGCGAGCACGCCGTCGGCGAGGGTCAGCCGCAGCCGGCCGGGGCCGTGCCCGGCCCGGACCGCCGCGTCGGCCGCGTTCTGCGCCAACTCGACCACCAGGCGGTCCCGGTAGCCGCCGAGCGCCAGCTCCTCCTCGGCGTTGGCGTCCTCCCGGAACCGGGACGGCGAGGCGGCCCAGGCGTCCAGCACCCGCCGGCGCAGCGCGGCGCTCCCGAAGGGGTCCGCGAGGTGCTCGTCCGTGCCGCTGCCGATGATCCGAGGTTCCACTGGACCTGCCGCCTTCCGCTGCCCTGTTCGTCGTAGGGCATTCTTCCCTGCCCCACTGACTGCTCCCGACCACGGACCCCGCCGCCGACGGCCCGGGGACGACGCCGGCGGCGCACCTGACGGTTCCTCCGCCGGCCGTCCGACGGCCCGGGGGCTCCCCGGCGGGCGGCGCCGCCGGGGCCGGTGGACGGCCCGGGCCGGACCCGCGCCGGGAACCGAAGCCCCAGGCCACCGGCGGGGCCGCGGCGGGCGGGCGGCCGGCCGGCGGGTGCCGACGCCGGCCCGGAACCGCCCGGAACGCACCGCGGCCCGCGCCGGCGGGTGCCGGGCGGGCCGCGGTGGAACGTCGCTCAGGAAGACCGCTAGGAGTGGCCGAGCTCCTCGGCCGGAGCGTCGGGCTCGACGGAGCCGGAGGCGCGGTCGGGGTGCAGCGGGAGCGGCTCGACCACCAGCTCGTCCAGGATCAGCTCGGACGGCGCCGGCGGGGCCGGGATGACGGCCGCCTCGGAGTGCCCGCCGCAGCCGTACGCGAAGGAGACGATCTGGCCGTCGGCCGGGCCGAACTCGTTGCCGCACACGCCGAAGGCCTGCCCGAGCGAGCCGCCGATCGGGACCAGGAAGCCGCAGCTCGCGCACGAGGCCGGGGCGGCCTGCGCCATCGGGGTCTGCGGGCCGTGGGACTTCTCCCAGCGGTCGGCGGCCAGGTGCAGGCCCAGCCGGGAGAGCACCCGGCTGCGGCCCAGGCCCAGCTCCCCGGCGACGGCGTCGATCCGGGCGCGGGCCGGGGCGGGCTGGATGTGCGGGTCGGTGACGACCAGGTCCTCGTCGTCCGCCAGGGCGACCGCGGAGTTCGGCGCCGGCTCGTCCTCGCCGGTCCAGCCGGGCTCCAGGCGCAGGTCGTCGGCGCCGGTGGGCAGCAGGTCGCCCGGGCCCATGTCGCCGGGGCGCAGCCGGTCGCTCCACGGCACCCACTCGGGGGCGAGCACCGCGTCGGCACCGGGCAGCAGCACGACCTCGTCCAGGGTGACGTTCTTGGCGCGCGGCGCACGGGCCACGGTGACCGCCCAGTGCCAGCCGCGGTAGGCCGCGTCGAGGCACTCGAAGGTGTGGGTGACGACGCGGTCGGCGTCCGCCTGGACGCCCAGGTGCGGCCCGACGGCCTCCGCACCGACGGCCTCCTCGGCGGCCTGGCGGGCGAGTTCGACGGCCTCGGCACAGAGCCGGTCGGGGGTACGGCTTCGCATCGCAGCACTCACGGCGTCGATTCTCTCCCAGTTCTTCTGTCGCCCACGGCGTGTTGCCTGTTCCGTCGCGGCTCGGTGTCCCTCGTCCATTCTGCGCGACCGGGAGCCCCCTCGGGTACCGGCCGCGCCGCTCGACCGGCCTGCCGGCGCCCCGGCGCCCCGGCGGGTCGACCCTGGGCAGGCTACCCGTCGCCCGGCACCCCGGCACAGTCCGGGGCGGACACGTCCCTTCCGAGAGGCCGCGCCGAGCGGGTCCGGTCCCGCGTCGGCTCGCCGATTCTGGGGCAGGATGGGCTTGTGGCGGACCACGACCCGTCGCAGCACGCACTGCGCGCCCCGCAGGCCGGCAGCCCCGACCACGCGGACGCCGTGCCGCGACAGCAGCCTCCGGTCCCCGGCGCGGACGACCCGCAGCCGGCGGACGGCCCCGAGACGCCCGCCGCCCCCGTGCACCCCCTCACGCCCCGGGCCGCCGACACCGCCGGGCCGGCCCTGCCGGAGCCGGCCGCCGCGGGCGAGGAGGACGAGGACGAGGCTCCCGAACCCCGCCGGCACTTCCTGGTCCGCACCGCCTCCGCCGCCGGCTCCCGCACCGGCAAGGTGGTCCACGGCACCGGCCGCCGGATCCGCCGGGCCACCGCCGCCGAGGGCGCCGGCGAGTCCGGCCTCGCGAAGCTGATCGAGCTGCACGCGCTGAACTCCTTCGGCGACATGCTGATCACCATCGCGCTGGCGTCCACCATCTTCTTCTCCGTGCCCACCGGCGAGGCCCGCGGCCGGGTCGCGCTCTACCTGCTGATCACGATGGCCCCCTTCGCCCTCCTGGCCCCCGTGGTCGGCCCGCTGCTGGACCGCCTGCCGCACGGCCGCCGGGCGGCCATGGCGATGGCCATGCTGGCCCGGGCGGTGCTGGCCTGGACGATGGCCGGGGTGATCGCCGGCGGCGGCATCGCGCTCTACCCGGAGGCGCTCGGCGTGCTGGTGGCGTCCAAGGCGTACGGCGTGGTGCGCAGCGTGGTGGTGCCCCGGCTGCTGCCGAGCCGGCTGTCCCTGGTGAAGGCGAACTCCCGGGTCACCCTGGCCGGGCTGCTGGCCACCGGCGTGGCGGCCGCGGTGGGCGGGCTGCTGCACCTGATCGGGCCCGGCTGGCCGCTGCGCGGCGCCTTCCTGGTGTTCGTGATCGGCACCCTGATGGCCTTCCACCTGCCGCCCGCGGTGGACTCGGCCAAGGGCGAGCAGCGCGCCGTCCTGCACGCCGAGGTGCACGGCGAGGGCTCGCACCTGATCCACCACCGGCCGCCGCCGGTCAAGGCCTCGCTGCGCACGGTCGGACCCTCGGTGATCCTGGCGCTGCGGGCGATGTCGGCGATGAAGTGGCTGGTCGGCTTCCTGGTGATGTTCCTGGCCTTCCTGCTGCGGGAGGAGCCGATCGGCGGGCTCCAGCCGACGGTGGCGCTGGGCCTGGTGGCGCTGGCGGCCGGGACGGGCAACGCGCTGGGTTCGGTGCTCGGCTCCTGGCTGCGCACCCGGGGCCCGGAGGCGACGGTCACCGCGATGCTGCTGCTGGCGACCTGCGTGACGGCGGCGGCCGCGCTCTGGTACGGCGTGGTGACGGTGGTTCTGGTCGCCGGGGCGGCCGGGATGGCGGCCTCGCTGGGCAAGCTGTCGCTGGACGCGCTGATCCAGCGGGACGTCCCGGAGACGGTGCGGACCTCGGCGTTCGCCCGTTCGGAGACCCTGATGCAGCTGTCCTGGGTGGCGGGCGGCGCGGTCGGCATCCTGCTGCCGCTGAACGGCAAGCTGGGCCTGTCGATCGCCGCCGGGGTGGTCGCCCTGGTGCTGCTGTGGACGCTCCGCTCGCTGTTCCGGGTGGGCCTGCGGCGGCATCCGGCGGCGCCCCGGGTGGCCTGACCGGGGCCCGTCGGCAACACGCGGTGCGGACCCCCGCGTCGCGTGATCGGCCAGGCCCGGTAGATTCTGACGCATGAGCCTCAATTCCCGTGCCATCGCCGCCCTCGGCGCCGTCGTCGTGGTCGGCGCCGCCACGGTGGGCACCTCCGTCGCCATCGCCGCCGGCCAGACCGAGCACATCTCCCACCAGGCCACGCTGACGGTCGGCAACTCCTCGGTCGTCGCGCAGCCGCTGTGCTGGAACAACGGCAGCCCGCTCACCGAGGACCAGCAGCAGCAGTGCCAGCTGGACGCGACCAAGGCGCTGAAGGACGGCACGCTGCCCTCCTCGGACGTCGTGGGCAGCGACCGGGTCGGCGTCGGCGTCTCGCCGAACGTGGCCGACACGGGCTGGTGGGCCTTCACCAACGGCGGCTCGGCCAACCAGGGCGGGCGCTACAGCCTGTTCTCGGCCTCCAAGGGCCAGACCTGGTCCGGCGCCCAGGCCGCCGGCAAGCTGCTGAACTCCAGCGGCAAGACCGTGGTCACCGTGGTCGAGGGCGACCCGGAGCAGGAGTCCCCGATCGCCGTCTGGTACTTCCAGCTGAACAGCAAGGACAACAGCTGACGGTCCGGCGGATGACAGCGCGCGCCGTCCCCGACGGCCGGAACGAGCAGTCGGGCCCCGCACGGGCCCGGCTGCTCGTCGTCGTCGCGGTGGCCGCCGAGGCCGAGGCGGTGCTGCGCGGCCTGCCCGGCGGGTCCGCCGCGCTGCCGCTGCCCGGCGGCACGCTGCACCGCGCCGAGCGGGTGCCGGTGGACGTGCTGGCCGCCGGGGTCGGCCCGGCCGCCGCCGCGGCCGCCGCCTCCGCCGCGCTGGCGGCCCACCCGTACGCGCTGGCCGTCTCGGCCGGGATCGCCGGCGGTTTCGCCCCGCTCGCCCCGGTCGGCGGCACCGTGCTGGCCGACGCGATCGTGGCCGCGGACCTCGGCGCCGAGACCCCCGAGGGCTTCGCCGACGTCGCCGAGCTGGGCTTCGGCACCGTCCGGCACACCCCGCCGCCCGCCGCCGTGGCACTGGCCGCGCGGGCGCTGGCCGGCCCCGGCCTGACCGTCGGCCCGGTGCTGACCGTCTCCACCGTCACCGGCAGCGCCGAGCGGGCCGCCGAGCTGGCCGCCCGCCACCCCGGCGCCGCGGCCGAGGCGATGGAGGGCTTCGGCGTGGCCGAGGCCGCCGCCCGGTACGGCGTGCCGGCCCTCGAACTGCGCACCGTGTCCAACCCGGTGGGCCCGCGCGACCGGGCCGCCTGGCGGATCGGCGAGGCACTGGCCGCCCTGGAACGGGCCTTCGCCGCGCTGCCCGTCCACGAACTGGCCGCACGGCGGGCACCGGAACCGGCCGCGCGGCACGAACCGACTGAGGAGGCCGGCCGTGGCTGAACGGCTGAGCATCGCGTACTCGCCCTGCCCGAACGACACCTTCGTCTTCCACGCCTGGGCGCACGGCCTGGTGCCCGGGGCCGACGCGCCCGAGGTGACCTTCGCCGACATCGACATCACCAACGGGCAGGCCGAACGCGGCGAGCTGGACGTGCTGAAGATCAGCTACGGCGCGCTGCCCTGGGTCCTGGAGGAGTACGCCCTGCTGCCCTGCGGCGGCGCGCTGGGCCGCGGTTGCGGCCCGCTGGTGCTCACCCGGCCCGGCGTGGACTCCCCCGCCGACCTCGCCGGGAAGACCGTCGCGGTGCCCTCCGAGCGCTCCACCGCCTACCTGCTGTTCCGGCTCTGGGCGGCGACGGCGGTGCCGGGCGGCTTCGGCGAGATCGTCGTCCTGCCGTTCCACGAGATCATGCCCGCCGTCCGGGACGGCCGGGTGGACGCCGGCCTGGTGATCCACGAGGCCCGCTTCACGTACCAGCAGTACGGCCTGCACAGCCTGGCCGACATGGGCGAGGCCTGGGAGCGGGAGACCGGCCTGCCGATCCCGCTGGGCGCGATCGTCGCCCGGCGCTCGCTCGGCGCGGAGCGGCTGCGGGAGATCGCCGACGCGATCCGCGCCTCCGTCCGGCAGGCCTGGGCGGACCCGGCGGCGAGCCGCGCGTACGTGCTGGCGCACGCCCAGGAGATGGACCTGGACGTCGCCGAGCAGCACATCGGGCTGTACGTCACCGAGTTCTCCGAGGACCTCGGCGAGGAGGGCTACGCGGCCGTCCGCGCGCTGCTCACCCGGGCCGCCGCGGAGGGGCTGGTGCCCCCGCTCGACCCGGGTGCGCTCGCGTTCTAGGCGCTGCCTCCCGTCCGCCCGAGGGCGGTCAGACGTCGAACTGGTCGGCCACCGCGCGCAGCAGGCCGGCCAGCTTCTGGCCGGTCGGCTTGGCGGGGTAGCGCCCGCGCTGGAGGCCGGGCAGCACCGCGTCCAGCGTGGTGATGAGGTCCTGGACGATCGGCGCCATGTCGTCGGCGCTCCGGCGCTGGGCGGCGGCCACCGAGGGCAGCGCGTCCAGCAGCTGCACGGCCATCGCCTGGTCCCCGCGGTGGCCGGCGACCACGCCGAACTCGACCCGCTGACCCGGCTTCAGCGACGTGACACCGTCGGGCAGCGCCTTGGTGTGGACGAAGACGTCGCCGCCGTCGTCGCGCGACAGGAAGCCGAAGCCCTTCGTCTCGTTGAACCACTTGACCTGGCCGGTGGGCATCTCGAACAGTCCTCGAATGGGTGTGAGGGATCCCGGCCCTGGCCGGGGATCACTGGGTGGTGGGAAAAGCGGCCGACCTCGACTCCGAGCCCGTGGGCGCTCATGGTCGGCACGCGGTCAGGAGCAGACTAACCGTCCGTCACTGCCTCATCCGCGTTCCGCGAGGGATCCGCGTTCCGAGGCCCGGTCGGGGCGGCGGGAACGGGATCTCGCGGTCACGGGCAACCCGGAAACGGCACGGCCGGGGCGCGGCTCCGCGCATTCCATCGGCTCACACCCCCGGGTCTGAGGACGCGGGGCACACCTGCAGCGCCCCTCGGCATCCCGTGCATACCCCCGCTCAGCAGGGATCAAAACGTTCAGCTGCCGGAAAACTGCGCAACGTGACCGGCCCGCTCCGGTGGGCCCGCCCGGCGGCCGCTCTGCCAGACTGGTGGCAGTCCCGACCGGCCCGTAGGAGTGAGCAGACGTGAGCAGCCAGAGCGCCGACCCCGGCGACGTGTACGTCAGGGCCGGGGCGATCGTCTTCGGCCTCGGTGCGCTCGCCACCCTGGTCACCTTCGTCCCGCTGTTCCTGCACCTGACGCCGCTGCCGACGGCCGCGTACTGGCTGAGCATGCTGATGCCGGCCGGCTTCCTGGCCGCGCTGACCGGGTTGCTGAGGAACGCCCGGGCCCAGCGCCGCCGGACCGGGCCCGTCGGCTCCTGATCCGCCGGCGCGGCGCCGGCCCGTGCGGTCCGGCCTCGCCCAGCCGCGCTCGCCCAGCCGCGCTCGCCCAGCCGCGCTCGCCTAGCCGCGCTCGGCGAGGTGCCCGGCGAGCCAGTCGGGGAAGGCGGTGAGGTCGGCCAGCACCACGTCCGCGCCCGCCTCGCGCAGTTCCTGCGCGCTGTACGGGCCGGTGGGCACGCAGACCGCGAGGGCGTCGGCGTGCCGGGCGCCCCGGATGTCACCGAGGTGGTCGCCGACGTAGACGCTCGCACCGTGCTCGCGCAGCGCCACGCCCTTGGTCTCCGCCCACAGGTCGCCGATCACGGTGTCCGCGACCAGCCCGGCGTGCTCCAGGTGGAGCCGGGCGTTCGGCTCGTACTTGCCGGTGATCACCGCGACCCGGCCGCCGTGGGCGCGGACCGCCTCGACGGCGGCGTACGCGCCGGGCAGGGCCACGGTCGGGGCGAAGGCGTGGTCGCGGTAGAGCTCGCGGTAGCGGTCGACCGCCCGTTGCGCCTCGGCCTCGGGGAACCAGTTGCGGATCTCGTCCAGCAGCGGCGGACCGAGCCGGGTGACCACCAGGTCGGCGTCGATGAACGTGCCGGTCTCGGCGGACAGCGCCCGGTAGGTGGCGCGGATACCCGGCCGGGTGTCCAGCAGCGTCATGTCGAGGTCGAAGCCGACCGTGAGCGGAGCGGGTGGGGTCGCGGACATGCCGTCAGGCTACCCAACCGGTACCGCGGGCCACGAGGCAATTTG
The DNA here is from genome assembly GCF_053594915.1 of Kitasatospora sp. NPDC002543. NCBI lineage: Bacteria > Bacillati > Actinomycetota > Actinomycetes > Kitasatosporales > Streptomycetaceae > Kitasatospora > Kitasatospora sp. NPDC002543. Next base: position 132,063 of record NZ_JBSFWR010000001.1, read on the forward strand.
CCCGGGCTTCACGGCTGAACTTAGGTTTACCTGAGTTGTCTGCGGAGAGGGCCCATGACCGACACCAGCGCACCGCCCGGGGCGCCCCGCGCGCCGTACCGCGCGCCCCGGCGCCGAATACTGTGGCTCGCCGCCGCGCTGGCCGTGCTGGCCGCCGCGGTGCTGCTGAGCCTGGCGGTCGGCAGCCGGACCATCCCGTTCGGCGACACGCTCGACGCCCTGCTGCACGGCGGCGACACCGCGGACGCCGTCGTGGTCCGCGAGCTGCGGGTGCCGCGCACGGTCGTCGGACTGGCCGTCGGCGCGGCGCTCGGCCTGGCCGGGGCCGTCATGCAGGGCCTGACCCGCAACCCGATCGCCGACCCCGGCATCCTCGGCGTCTCCCAGGGCGCGGCGGCCGGCGTGGTGGTCGCCATCTCCGGCTTCGGCGTCTCCACCCTCACCGGGTACGTCTGGTTCGGCTTCGCCGGCGCGGTGATCGCCACCGTGCTGGTGTACGGGCTCGCCGGGCGCGGCCGGGGCGGGGCCACGCCGATCAAGCTGGCGCTGGCCGGCTCGGCGATGTCCGCCTTCATCGCCTCGCTCAACACCCTGGTGCTGACCACCGACGCGGCCACCATGGACCAGTTCCGCTTCTGGCACGTCGGCTCGCTCTCCGGGCGGACCGCGGACGTGGCCTGGCAGCTGCTGCCGTTCCTGGCCGTCGGCACCGTGCTGGTGGTCGCGGTGGCGCGCGGCCTGGACGCGCTGGCGCTCGGCGACGACACCGCGAAGGGGCTGGGTGCGAAGACCGGCCTGGTCCGGGCGGTCGGCGCGCTCGGCGCGACGGTGCTGACCGGCTCGGCGGTCGCCGCGGCCGGCCCGATCGCCTTCGTCGGCCTCGCCGTCCCGCACGCGGCCCGCGCGGTGGCCGGCGCCGACCACCGCTGGATCCTCGCGTTCTCCGCCGTCCTCGGGCCGGCGCTGCTGCTGCTCGCCGACACCCTCGGCCGGGTCCTGTTCCCGCCGTCCGAGGTGCCGGCGGGCGTGATGACGGCGCTGGTCGGCGTCCCGGTGCTGGTGGCCCTGGTGCGCCGCCGGAAGGTGGTGGCGGCATGAGCTCCGTCCCCGGCATGGGCTCCGCCCCCGCCGCGCGGTCCGTGACCCTGCGCGGCTACTCCGTCGTCCGGGCCGGGCGGGCGTCGTTCCTGGTGCACCGGCGTTCGGTGGCCGTCACCGTCGGGCTGCTGGTGGCGCTGGCGGCGACCGTGGTGGCCTCGCTCTGCCTGGGCGAGTCCACCGTGGCGCCGGGCGAGGTGGTCAAGGTGGTGCTCGGGCAGCCGAGTCCGCACGAGCTGGTGGTCGGCGAGTTCCGGCTGCCCCGGGTGGTGGTCGGACTGCTGGTCGGCCTGGCGCTCGGGCTGGCCGGGGCGCTGGTCCAGACCGTCGCCCGCAATCCGCTGGCCAGCCCCGACGTGGTGGGCGTGACCTGGGGCGCCACCGCGACCGTGGTCGGCCTGACGGCGTACGGAGTGGTCGGCTCGACCGGCCAGGCCCCGTACGCGGCGGTGGCCGGCGGCCTGGTCGCCGGGCTGCTGGTGTACGCGTTGGCCTGGCGGCGCGGCCTGCACGCGCAGCGCTTCGTGCTGATCGGCATCGGCATCAGCGTCGCGCTGTCCTCGCTCACCTCCGTCTTCCTCACCAAGGGCGACGGCTTCCAGGCCCAGGCCGCCAAGGTCTGGATGACCGGCAGCCTGAACGGCGCCGGCTACGACCACGCCGGTTGGCTCGCCTGGGTGCTGCTCGCCGCCCTGCCGGTCGCCCTGTGGGCCGCCCGGGCCCAGCGGTCGATCTCCTTCGACGACGCCACCGCCGTCGGCCTCGGCCTGCGCCTGGACCGGATCCGCCTCGGCATGGCGCTGCTGGGCATCGTGCTGGCCTCGTGCGCGGCCGGGGCCGCCGGGCCGGTGGACTTCGTCGCGCTGATGGCCCCGCAGATCGCCCTGCGGCTGGCCCGCTCGGCGCAGGTCCCGCTGTTCTGCTCGGCTCTGACCGGCGCGCTGGTGGTGGTCCTCGCCGACCTGATCGCCCGGCGCCTGCTGGCTCCGACCGAGCTGCCGGTCGGCGTGGTGACCGGCATGGTCGGCGCGCCGTACCTGATGTGGCTGCTGATCCGATCCCGTCGTGGAGGTTCCTGATGTCCGAACACCGCCTGGAGGCCCGGGGCCTCACCCTGGCCTACGAGGCGCGCACGGTCGTCGAGGACCTGGACGTGGCCGTCCCGGACGGGCGGGTGACGGTGATCGTCGGCCCGAACGCGTGCGGCAAGTCGACCCTGCTGCGGGCCCTCGGCCGGCTGCTGAAGCCGGTCCGGGGCGCGGTGCTGCTGGACGGCGAGGAGCTGGCGCGGGTCCCGACCAAGCGGATCGCCCAGCGGCTCGGCCTGCTCCCGCAGTCGCCGACCGCCCCCGAGGGCATCTCGGTGGCGGACCTGGTCGCGCGCGGCCGCCAGCCGCACCAGAGCTGGTGGCAGCAGTGGTCGCCGCAGGACGAGGAGGCGGTCGCGGAGGCGCTGGAGCGCACCTCCACCACCGAGCTGGCCGAGCGGAGCATGGACGAGCTGTCCGGCGGCCAGCGCCAGCGCGCCTGGATCGCGATGGCGCTCGCCCAGGGCACCGACATCCTGCTGCTGGACGAGCCGACCACCTACCTGGACATCGCGCACCAGGTCGAGGTGCTGGACCTGGTCCGCCGGCTGAACGTCGAGCGCGGCCGGACGGTCGTCGCGGTGCTGCACGACCTCAACCAGGCCGCCCGGTACGCGGACCACCTGGTGGCGATGCGGGACGGCCGGGTGGTGGCGCAGGGCGCGCCCGGGGACGTGGTGACGGCCGAGCTGGTGCGGGAGGTGTTCGGACTGGACTCGGTGGTGGTGCCGGACCCGGTGACCGGCACACCGCTGGTCGTGCCGGGCGCCCCGTGGGCGGCACTCGCACCGGACGGCACCAGCGCTTAACGGCACTTTAGGTCCCATTTCGGACATAATCGACGGCGCCCCGACCTCGCCCGCTCCGCCCCGCCGCCAGAGGACCGCCGATGCCCCGGATCTCCCGCCGCACCCTCCTCACCGGCCTCGGCGCGGGCGCGCTCGCGGCGGCCGCCGGCTGCACCGCCCGGCAGCCGGCCCCGGCGGCCACGGGCGGCCCCACCACCGGCACCCAGCCGGCCTCGGCCCCGACCCCCACCCCGCCCCCGGTACCGCCGGTGACGGTGAACGCCGCCACCGGCCCGGTGGTGGTACCGGGCGCGCCGATGCGGGTGGTCGTGCTGGACACCGACGTGCTCGACTCCTCGCTGACCGTCGGCATCACCCCGGTCGGCGCCGCGCTCCCGAGCCACGACACCAGCTACCCCGCGTACTGGCCCGCCTCCCGGACGGCCGGGATCCGACTGGTCGGCCCGGCCGGCGCCCCCGACCTGCCGACCGTCCGGGCCCTGCGGCCGGACCTCATCCTCTCCAACCAGACCCGCGACGGAGACCGCTACGAGCAGCTGCGGGACATCGCCCCGACCGTGCTCACCCAGACCGCCGGGGCGGCGTGGAAGGCCGACTTCCAGCTGCACGCCCAGGCTCTGGGCCGGGAGGCCGCCGGGGCCGCCTTCGCCGGGGCGTACCAGAAGCACGCCGGGCAGGTGGCGCAGGCACTGGCGACGGCGAAGCTGTCCGGACGCCGGGTGAGCCTGGTGCGGTTCGTGGAGGGCGGCGGCATCCGGCTGTTCGGCCGGCAGAGCTTCCCCGGGACGGTGCTCACCGACGCCCAGGTCGGCCGGCCGGACGCGCAGAACGTCGACCAGTCGGACTTCGAGATCCCGCCGGACCAGCTCGCCAGGGCCGACGGCGATCTGCTGCTGTACGCGACGTACGGCGATCCGGAGGCCTCGGGCGCCAACGCCGTGCTGGCGAGCCCCGGCTGGCAGGCGCTGGGGGCGGTCAAGGGACACCGGGCCTTCCCGGTGGACGACCAGCTGTGGTTCCAGGGGATCGGGTACACCGGGGCCAACTACGTGCTGGACGAGCTGCAGCGCTTCCTGGGGGCGTAGCCCCGGCCCGGACCGGGCGTTCGGCCGGGGTTCTCGGGCGTGCCCCGGCGGGTCTCAGCGCGCCGCCCCCGCGTAGCGGGCCGGGGAGACTCCGACGGCGGCGGTGAAGTCCCTGGTCAGGTGCGCCTGGTCGGCGTACCCCAGCTCGGCGGCGAGCGCCGCCAGGTCCAGACCCCCCACCGCGGCCGCGCGTTCGGCGGCCTCGTGGAGGCGGGCGCGGCGCAGCACCCACTTCGGGGAGGCGCCGACGTACTCGGCGAACAGGCGCTGGAGGCGGCGGACGGTCACGCCCAGCTCGGCGGCCAGCTCGTCCACCCGGAACAGGTCCGGGGCGCCGGTGATCCGGTCCACCATCGCGGCGACCTCGGCGGCGACCGGATCGGGCGCGGGCAGCAGCGGGCGGAGGAAGGCGTCGGCGAGGGCGGCGGGGCTGCCGGACGCCCCGAGGACCCGCGCGTTGAGCCGGTCGACCCCGGGCCCGAAGTACTCGGCGGCGGGCACGGAGCGGTCGGCCAGCGCGCTCACCGGATGCCCGGCGAGGCCGCGGAAGGCGCCGGCGCGGAACCGCGCGCCCAGCACGTGCCCGGCGCCCTCCAGGCGGCGGACGAAGAGCGAGCGGTCCACCCCGTACACGCGCGCCCGCGGCGCCTCGAGGACCAGGTGGACGTTGGGGTGGGCGAGCACCTTCTGCTCGTACGGCGGCAGGCCGCGCAGGTCCCACCGGACCAGCCAGTAGTACTCGACGGACCGCGCCACGGCCGGATCGGGGGCGAGCCGCTCCACGGTGATCAGCTCGGCCGCCCGGGCGGGGTGGAGCACACCGCGGCCGAGCCCGGGAGTGTCAGGGGAATCCGGGGAGTCCGGGGAGTCCGGGGAGTCCCCGCTGATGCCCGTCCCCTCGCCGCTGCCCATGGCGTCAGGCTAGTCGTCGCGTTTCTTCAAGACCGGGTGGTGCGGCCGCGCGCAGAATCGGCGCCATGAACGTCCACCCGATGCACCCCTTCCTGGCCCGTGCCGCCTCCCTCGCGGCCGGTGTCGCCGCCGCCGTCCCCGCCGACCGGCCGCTGGACGCGCCGACGCCCTGCACGGAGTTCGACACCCGTGCGCTGATCAACCACTGGGTGCTCTACACCTCGCACGGCCTGGAGCACCGGGCCCGGCGGGCCGAGCTGCCCGAGGAGCTGACCGCACGGGACTTCACCGCCGAGGCCGACTGGCGCTCCGCCTACGCGGACCGGCTGGAGCGCGCGGTCGCCGCCTGGGCGGACCAGGCCGCCTGGGCGGGGGACGTCGACCTCGGCGGCTCTCCGGTGCCGGCCGTCGGGATCGCCCGGATGCTGATCCTGGAGCTGCTGCTGCACGGCTGGGACGTGGCCCGGGCGACCGGCGGGCGGATCGAGGTCGACGAGGAACTCGCGCTGCTGGCCGGGGAGATCGTGGCGGAGAACGCCGAACTGTACCGCCGGTACGAGGGCTTCGCCGCGTCGGTGGCGCTGCCCGAGGACGCTTCCGCGTGGGACCGCGCGCTGGCCGCCTCGGGGCGCGATCCGCGCGGGAAGGCCTGAACCGCGGCTTCCGCCCGGGCGGTCACTCGAAGCGGAGCGACTCCCGCAGTCGGGCCCGCAACAGCCGTACGGCCGGGGAGGGTTGGTCGCGGCGGGCGACCAGCCCGAGCCTGGCGGTCGTGGTGGCGTCGGCCAGCGGGACGGCCCGCAACCCGGCCCCCGTGGCGGAGGAGGGGCTGAGGACGGCCACGCCCGCGCCGCGTTCGGCGAGTCGGAGCAGCGCGACCGGGGAGCTGGCCTCGATGTCCACCCGCGGGTCGAGGCCGAGCCGGCGGCAGGAGTCCTGGTAGGCGGCGCGGATGCCGGTGCCCGGGGAGAGGCAGAGGATCTTCTCGCCCCACAGGTCGGCGAGCCGCAGCCGCGCCCGGTCGAGCGGGTGGCCGGCGGGCACGACGGCCGCGATCGGCTCGTCGATGGCGACGGTGGCCTCCAGGCCCGGGGAGACCTCGCCCGCGTAGCCGATCAGGGCCAGGTCGAGCGAGCCGGCCAGGACCTGCGTCTGGAGGTCCTCGGAGTGCCCCTCGTGCAGGCTGAGTTCGATGCCGGGGTGGCTGCGGCCGAGGTCCGCGACGGCGTCCAGGAAGGGCGGGATCGAGCAGCCCGTGATCATGCCGAGCCGGACCCGGCCGCGGACGGCGTCGGCGAACTCGGCGGCGGTGTGCTGGATGGCGTCCAGGGTGGCCAGGGCGTTCTTGGCCAGCGGCAGCACCGCTTCGCCGACCGGGGTGAGCCGCACCTGCCGGCCGGACCGGTCGAGCAGTTGCTGCCCCAGTTCGCGCTCCAGCTTCGCCACTTGGGTGCTGATGCCGGACTGGCTCACGTGCAGCCGGGCGGCGGCGGCGGTGAAGGTGCCCTCGTCGACCACGGCGGCGAAGTAGCGCAGCTGGTGCATCTCCATGACCGCTGACGATATGCGACCGGGCGCTCCGCCCGCCCGGCCGATCGACGCGTCGGGCGGGACGGTGCGGTCGGGCCGCGGCCGCGCGGGGCGGTCACGGCCCGGAGGGCGTCACCGGCGGCGGTCCTTGCCCCGGATCTCCGCGCCCTGCGTCTGGGCGCCCTGCATCCGGGTGCCCTGCATCTGCCGACCGTGTGCCTGCCCCGTCCTCCCGTCGGGCAGTTCGGCCTCGATGCGCTCCTTGCGCACCTGGCCGGTGACGGTCTGCTCCTCGACGCGTTCCTCGGTCACCAGCCGCACGCGCTCGACCGGAACGGCCTCGGTGCGCACGACCGGCCGCTCCGCGTGCAGGGTGACCTCGTACTCGGCCTCCGAGATGAGCTCGCCGGACATCGCGGCACGCCGGTCGGCCTCGGCGATGGGCTCGTGCTCGACGTGGACCTCCTCGTGCCGCACCGGCACGGTCTGCCGTTCCTCCTCGGTGACGACGTACTTGTGCAGCTTCGCGTGACCGGCCTCGTAGCGCTCGACGCCGACGCGCATCCGCTCCTCGGAGCGGGTCATCACGCCATCCTTCTCCGGGTGGACACCGGCCCGCCCGACGGCGGAGGCGGCTCCCGGAACGGCGGCGGCCCGCGCGGTGGCACCGGTCGTACCCGCGGCACCCGTCACGCCGGCGGCACCGGCCGTGCCGGCCCTGCCGAGGTGCCCGGTCGAGCCGGTGCGGCCGGCCGCGGCGGCGGTCCCGGCAGCGGCGGTCCCGGCGGCGGCGGTCCCGGCGGCGGCGGTAGTGGCGGCAGCGGCGGTGCCACCGCCCGCGCCGGGCCGGTTGGCGGCCTTCCAGGCCTCGTCCAGGTCGATGCCGTAGTACTGGTAGAGCCGACGTTCCTCCTGTTCGGAGAGGTGCCCGCCACGATCCACGGCCACCAGCGGGGCGTCCTTGACCTTCTCCTTGGCGTACGGCACCTCCAGATGGTCGCCGACGACGCGGGCGTCGCGGATCGGCACGAACGACTCGCTCGCCCCGAACCATCCGGTCCTGATGCTGACCCACTCCGGCTTGCCGGTGACGTCGTCGAGGAACATGTGGTCGGCCTTGCCGATCCGGTTGCCCCGCGCGTCATGGACGGGGTGGTGCAGCATGGAACGGGCCTGCTGTTCGGTGATCACGATTCACGCCTCCTTCGATTCCGGCGTTGAGCGCCTTACCAGGTCGAACAGGCCGAAACCATCTCATCTGACATTCACTCAACGTGATGACCACGGCCGGTCGATCACGCAGAGCACCCCTATCCCATCACTGAAAAAGATTGAAGCCATCTGATTCATCTGTTGGACGGATGGATGGGGTCGCCCGGAGGATGGAGGCATGACGACGAAGACCGCGCGTGAGACCGCCGAGACCTACTTCACCGCCTGGGAGGCGGGCGAGTTCGAGACCATCCGGGGCCTGCTGGCCGACGACGTCGACTTCGTCGGCGCCCTCGGGACGGCCTCCGGAGTGGAGGAGGCGCTGGCCGGACTGAAGGGACTCGGGCAGGTGCTGGAGAAGATCGACGTGAAGGTCCGGGTGGCCGAGGGCGACGAGGTGATCACCTGGTTCGAGCTGTGCACGAGCATCGCCCCGCCGGCGCCGACGGCGAACTGGATGCGCGTCGAGGACGGCAGGATCACCCGGATCCGGGTGACCTTCGACCCGCGCGGCCTGCTGGCCGGATTCGGCCGGTGAGCCGGCCCTCGGCCTCCGTGTCGAACTGACGTTCCCCGGGCGCCGCGCAGGGAAGTGGGCTTCTACTGGAGTGAAGGACCCCACCACCCCCCTCCCACCCCGGGAGCCCCGCCATGGACGAACGAACGACCCCGCACCCCACCGTCGGCGCCACCGTGCACCAGGTCCATCCGGACGGGACGGCCGGTCCGGCCCTGGCCGACGGCCTCCTCCTGAGCCCTCGGACGGTCCTGGTGCCCGACCCTCCCCCGGCGGTCGGCGACCCGTGGCAGAGCCTCGCCGTCCGCATCACCGAGGACCCCGGCCCCGACGGCGGCGCGGAGGCCCTGCGGGTGGCCGGCATCAGCCTGGCCGCCTTCACCGACGACGGCTTCCGCGCCGCCGCGTCCTTCCTGACCCTTCGCGCGCCCTCGCAACTCCCGACGGGCGAGGTGGAGTTCACCCGGGACCAGCTCGTCGCAGCCATCCGGGACCACCACGGCGACCTGTGGGCCGCGTACGCCGCACTCGGCTACCCGGTCCGTTCACCGGCGGAGCACGCCACCGCGGTCGAACCGTGGTGGTCCGACGTCCGGACCGGCGGACTTCCGGACCTGGTGGACAGGACGTGCTGCGACAAGACGAACACCCTCTGCTGCCGAGAACTCCAGCTGTGACGGACCAGCTGTGACGGACCAGCTGTGACGGACACCGCCCTCCGGCGGAGGCCACCGCCCACCAGGACCCAGGACGCCCTGCTGGCGCTGGCCATCACCATCCCCGACGTCTTCTTCTACGCGACCCCTCTCGACCCGGGGGTGACCGGGCGCGACCAGCTGCTCGTGGCCGTCTTCGCCGTGCCGGAGGCCCTCGCGCTGACGTTCCGGCGGAGGTGGCCCATGACGGTGTTCGTCGTCGTCTGGGCCGCCGCCGTCGGCGCGACCCTGCTCTCCCTGACCACCTCCTTCAGCTTCGCCCCCTACTTCGGCCTCCTGCTCGCGCTGTACACCGTGGCCCGGCAGAACAACCGGCCCGCCGCCCTCACCGCGCTCGCGCTCACCTGCCTCCCGAACGCCCTCGGCATCTGGTACCCGGTCGCCACGGGAGCGGTGGGGCCCGCCCACGAGACCGCGGTGATCCTCAGCGAGATCGCCTTCTCCGTGCCGATCACCGCCCTGGCCTGGGGCGCCGGCCGCTGGATCCGGTCCACCGCCCTCACCGCCGAGCGCGACCAGCGCGAACTCGCGCTGGCCCGGCAGGCCGTCCTCGGCGAACGCGTCCGGATCGCCCGCGAGTTGCACGACATCGTGGCCAACGCGGTGGCCGTCATCGTGCTGCGGGCCGACACGGCCCGCAGCACGGCGCCCGCCGACCCCGACCGGCTGACCGAGACCCTCGGCGACATCGAGGCCGTGGGCCGCAACGCGATGGCCGAACTGCGCCGCATGCTGAGGCTGTTGCGCTCCGCCGACGTGCCCGTGACGGAAGGGGCCACCCGCCGGGGGCTCGCCGACCTGGGCCCGCTGCTGGACGACGCCCGGCGCGCCGGGGTCCTGATCGACCTGGAGGTGCACGGCACCCCGGTCCACCTCGACGACAGCGTCGACCTGACGGCCTACCGACTGATCCAGGAGGCCGTCACCAACGTCATCAAGCACTCCGGCGACGGCAGCCGCGCCTCGGTGCGGATCGACTGGTCCGAGGTGCTGACCCTCGACGTGATCGACGACGGCGCGGGCCGCCGGCCCGAGGCCCGCCGCGAGCTGTCCACCGGCCACGGCCTGCTCGGACTCGCCGAGCGCATCGCGCTGTTCGGCGGCGAGCTGACCGCCTCGCCCTACCGCTCGGGCTTCCGGGTCACCGCCACCCTGCCGCTCCGCCCGCCCGCCGACGCGGCGGACTGACCGGCCCCGGCCCCGGACCCGGCATCGGCATCGGCATCGGCATCGCACGGACGGGACGGCCCGTCAGGACGTCTCCGGCTGCTCCGCGTACCGGGTCGTGAAGCCCAGCACCACCACGTAGCGGCCCTCGGCCTGCTTGGTGACCTCGCTCGGCCGCACCGGCCGCCAGGCCAGGTAGTCGGACCGCTGCCCCTCGTCGTTCCGGTAGCGCCGGTCGCCGTACTTCTCGTACCAGTAGTCCTCGCCGGTGGCCAGGAGTTCGGGTCCCGGCGGCCTGGCGACGCTCACGGCCAGTTCCGTCCGCACCGCCTCCTTCGTCGCCGACTCGAACTCGACGGACGGGTCGACCGGCCGGGCCGCCGCCTCCGCCACCTCCTCCGGGGTCGGGTCGGCGGGCGGCTGGTGGGCGTAGTCGTCGGCCGCGACCAGGCCCTCCCAGCGCGAGGAGCTGCTCCGCCAGCCCTCGGCGGCCAGGTACCGGTCCAGGTCGGACAGCCGGGCCCGGACGTCGCTCCCGTCGAAGGCCAGGTACACGTTCACGGAGCGCTCGCAGGCCGTCGGCAGCCACTTGCCCCGGTTCCACAGGTCACCGCGGTAGTCGGTCCGGCACACGTCGACCGCCGACTGCCCCAGCGCCTCGGCCCAGGGCAGCAGCTCGGGCAGCCGGTCGATCCGGGCGGCCATCCGCTCCTCGGCCGCCTGCCGGGCCTCCCCGGTCTCCGGTGACCGCGCCACCCCCGGGACGTCCGGCGCGGCCGGGATCGCCGAGTCGCGGTAGAGCCGCCACCCCGCCCAGCCGCCGAACACGACCGCCGCGCCCAAGGCGGCGATCAGCACCCACCGCAACCAGAACCGAACCACACCCACCCCCGGTCTCCGTCGCCCACCCCGTTCCGGCATCGTACGGGCGCGAACGCGGAACCGGGCGGAGGGTGCGCCGGGCGGGGGCGGTCCGGCGGTCGGCCGCTCAGGTGCTCAGGTGCTCAGGTGCTCAGGTGCTCAGCTGCTCAGCCGGTCAGCCGGTCAGCCGGTCAGCCGGTCAGCCGCCGGAGCGGATCGGTTCGCCGGTGCGGTGCAGGTGGGCGAAGATCTCCCGGTAGGAGCGGACCAGGCCCGTCTCGTAGTACGGGACGCCCTTCTCGGCGCAGAACTCCCGGGTGATCCGGGCGGCCCGCCCGAGCGCCGGGGTCGGCATGCTGGGGAACAGGTGGTGCTCCACCTGGTAGTTGAGGCCGCCCATCACCGCGTCGACGACCGCCCCGCCGCGGACGTTGCGCGAGGTGAGCACCTGGCGGCGCAGGAAGTCGAGCTTCATCTCCGGCGTCACCATCAGCATGCCCTTGTGGTTCGGGGCGAAGACGCTGCCCAGGTAGACGCCGAGCAGCGCCTGGTGCACGGCGAGGAAGGCGACCGCCTTGCCGACCGGGAGCGCGGCGAACACCAGGCCGAAGTAGGCGGCGAAGTGGACCACCAGCAGCACGCCCTCCAGCACCGGGCGCTTCACCGCGGGGCCGCGCAGCGCACGGAAGCTGTTGAAGCTGAGGTTGAGGCCCTCCAGCAGGAGCAGCGGGACGAACAGGTACGCCTGCCGGCGGCCGATGAACCGGGCGATGCCGCTCGCCCCCCGGGCCTGCCGCTTGGACCACACCAGGAGGTCGGGGGCGACGTCCGGGTCCCGCTCCTCGTGGTTCGGATTGGCGTGGTGGCGGGTGTGCTTGTTCATCCACCAGCCGTAGCTCATGCCCATGAGCAGGTTGGCGGCTATCCGGCCGCCGATCTCGCTCGGCATCCGGCGGTCGAAGACCTGACGGTGCGCCAGGTCGTGGGAGAGCAACCCGATCTGGGCGAAGACGACGGACATCGCCGCCGCCAGGGCGAGTTGCCACCAGGTGTCGCCCAGTGCGAACAGGGCGTACCAGCCTCCGAGGAAGGCGGCGAGCACCAGGCCTACGCGGACGGCGTAGTAGCCGGGGCGTCGGTCGAGCAGGCCTTCGGCGGCGATCCTGCGGGTCAACTGGGCGAAGTCGCTGCCGCCGCTCCCCGACCGGGGGGAGGGGGCTTCGGGCGCTTCGGTCGTCATCACGGGCTGCGCGGGCATGCCGCGATTCTGCCGGTGTCGGGCCCGTCCGCATAACGGGGAAAGCACCCGCCCCGTACGGGTGTTAACCCCCTTGCCGCACGGGGGCCGACCCGCTGGGAGGTCCGACGGCGGGCCGCGCAGCCCGTCTCCGGACGTCCTAACGGCTCGTCCAGGTGGTACGCGAGGACCGCGAACACCTGCTCACCGGTGCGCCGGCCGCCCGGCACGCCGGAGCCGAGCCCGTCGACCATCGCCGGCAACCCGGCCGCGACCGCCCCGGCCTCCCGCTCCGCCCCGATCCCCCGGCCCGCCGCGCCGGCACCTCCGGGTCGCCGAGCACCAGCGCGTCGTACGCCGCGTACGTCCTGGTGATCCGGCGGCTCTCGGCGTCCGTCGGCAGAGGCAGGACGCAGGAGGCAGGAGGCAGGACGCAGGGCCGCCGTCACGCCGGTCGGGACGGCCCGCCGAGGGCGGCGCGGACCAGCCGGGTGAGGGCCGGGGTCGCGGCGGCCAGACCGCCACCGCCGTCCGACGGCCCGGTCTCGGTCGCCAGCGCGTCGTAGGTCTCGAAGGCGGTGAGGACGAAGAGCAGGCCCGCCGCGTCCGGCGGGGCGGCGGGCAGGCGGCCGGTCAGGACGGCGGCCCCCTCCCGGCGGCGGGCGTCGCGGTCGGCGATGACCCGGCCCACCTCCTCGTCGAGCGCGGCGAGGGCGCGCAGGCGGCGGGTGCAGACCCGGTCGACCGCCCAGAAGCCGCCCATCACCTCCACGAAGCGGTCCACGGCCGCCCAGGGGTCGGCCAGGGTGAAGGCCTCGACGAGCCGGCCCATGCCGCCCTGTTCGGCGAGGGCGTCGCAGACCGCCTCCAGCAGGCCCGCCTTGGAGCCGAACTGGTAGTAGACGGTCGCCCGGGCGACGTCCGCGCGGCGGGCGACCGCGTCCAGCGAGACCCCGCCGGTCTCGGCCAGGTGCGCGCGGGCGGCCGCGACGATCCGGGCCCGGGTCTCGTCGACCTCCGCCTGCCGCTGTCCCATCCGGTAGGACCGGGGGCTCATCCCGCTCGCCTCCACTCGTTCCGCGTGAACTGGCAGTATCGCCGATCGGTTCACCCGTGGCGGGGAAGGCCGGGCGCCCGCCGGGGAAGGCCCGGCACCCCGGGGGAGCCGGCCCGGGCACTCAGAGCATGATCCGCCCGCCGCTGACGTCGAGGGTCTGCCCGGTGATCCAGGAGGACGCGTCGGAGGCCAGGAAGAGCACGGCCGAGGCGATGTCCGCCGGCTCGCCGAGGCGGCCCAGCGGGTGCGCGGCGGCGACCGCGGCCTGCACCTCGGGCGGCATCTGCGCGGCGGTCCGTTCGGTGCGGACGGCGCCCGGCGCGACGGCGTTGACCCGGACGCCCTCGCCGGCGACCTCCAGGGCGAGGTGCCGGGTGAACATCAGCACCCCCGCCTTGGCCGTGGCGTACGCGGCGGAGGCGCCGCCGGGCAGCCGACCGGCCGTGGAGGCCATGGTGACGATCGAACCGCGGCCACGGACCAGCATTCCGGGCAGGAAGGCCTGGACGGTGAGGAAGGTGGCGGTGAGGTTGCCGTCCAGCACGGCCCGCCAGTGCTCCTCGGTCTCGCGGACGGTCGGCACCGGGCGGCCGTCGCCGCCGGCGAAGGCGGCCAGGACGTCGACGGGGCCGAGGTCCCGCTCGATCCGGGCGGCGGCGGAGCCGAGCGCCGCCGCGTCCGTGCAGTCGGCGACCAGTCCGAGCGCCCGGGCCGCCCCCTCCGTCCGCAGGTCCCGCGTCACGTCCGCCAGCGCCTGCTCGTCGCGTCCGAGGACGGCGACGGCCGCGCCCTGCCGGGCGAAGGCGCGGGCGGTCTCCGCGCCGATGCCTCGGCTGCCGCCGGTGACCACGGCCACCCGACCGTCCGGTTCGGGGTGGTGATCTTGCCGAACTCCCATGTCCCATCGCTCCTTTGGGCTTGCACTCGCGGTGCGCTGTGGTTCACTTGATTCATTCATACAGCCTGTCCGAATGAATTCCAAGGCACCACCCGAGACCCGAACCATCTCCCCAGGAGGAACCGATGAGGATCGCCGTCGTGGGCGCCACCGGACGCACCGGCCGTCTGGTGGTCGACCTCGCGCTGGCCGCGGGACACACCGTCACCGCCGTCGCCCGCGACCCCGCCCGGCTGCCGGAGTACGCGCACGGCACCCCGCTCACCGCCCGGGCCGACGTCGGCCGGCCGGGCTCCCTGCACGGACCGCTGAGCGGGCAGGACGCCGTCGTCGCCACCCTCGGCACCACCGGCCGCCGGGCCGCCACCACCGTCTTCTCCGACGGCGCCCGGGAGTTGACCGCCGCGCTGCGCGACAGCGGCGCCCCGCACCTGGTGACGATGAGCTCGGCGGGGCTGGACACCAGCCGGCTCCCGTTCGTCCAACGGACGGTGTCCAGGCTGGTGGTCGACCGGCTGTACCGGGAGGTCCACCACGACCTGGCCCGGATGGAGGCGGTGCTCGCCGGCTCCGACACCGCCTGGACGGTCGTCCGGGTGCCGATGCTCAAGGACGGACCGCCGTCCGCGGGCCCCCAGGTCTCGTACGACCGGCCGCTGGCCCGCGCCGGCACCGTCACCCGCGCCACCGTCGCCCACTGGATCGTCGGCCACCTCGGCGACCCGACGACCTACCGCCGGCTCGTCCACCTCGCCGACGACTGACGCCCCGCCCGCACCCCCTCAGGCGGCCGGCGGCTCCCGCGAGGACGCCCGGACCGGCCCCGCGCTCAGCCCTGCTGCGGCGGGCGGCGGCGCATGGCGAGCAGCAGCAGGACCACCGCCGACAGCACGGCGGCCACCCGCAGCACGTTCGGGGCCGACGACCAGCTGATCTGGCCCAGCGGCGAGCCCGACTGGAGGCCGCCGCCCTGGCCCCCGGCCTGCTTGGCCTTCTGCATGGCGAACAGGGTGGTCGCGCTCATCGTGATCAGCGGAATGCCGAGGATCGCGAACTTGCGCATCAGGTCGGAGATCTGGCGGGACAGGTAGCCCAGGCCCCAGCCGGCCAGCATCACCGGGAGGAAACCGGAGACCGCCCCGCCGACCAGCAGGGCGCAGGAGAGCAGGATCAGCGGGGAGGGCTTCTGGCCGCCCGCGTCCTTCTGCGCCGCCTCGCCCTTGCCGCCCTTGGCGGCCTTGGTGGCCTTGCCGCCCTTCGCCCCGCCCCCGGCCTTCCCGGCCTGGGCCCCGGGCTGGGCGGGGGCGGCGGCGGGAGCCGCTCCGAACAGGCGTCTGCGCGGCTTCCTCGGGGCCGCGGCGGGCGCGGCCGGCTCCGTCGCGGGCTCGGCGGCCTCGCCGTCCTCGGCGGTGCGCTGTTCGGGGATCGGCTTCGGCGCGGGCTGCGGCCCGTCCGAGAAGTCGAAGAGCGTCATCGTCCACGGGCCGGTGCTCGACACCATCGGCGACGGGATCACGTCCGACCGCTCCTCGGCGGCGGTCTCCGGGAGGTACAGCGGCACGGACGGGATGCCGGCCGCGCTCGGCGCCGGCGGGTCGTAGACACTGTCGGGGTCGAAGTCCGGGGCGGGGGCGGACGGGACCTCCGGGGCGCCGCCGGACGCGCCCTCACCCGAGCCCGAACCGGAGCCCGAACCGGCGTCCGGACCCGCGTCCGGGCCGCCCGGCGAGCGCTCGCTCCACGGCCCGCTCTTGCGCCACCACTCGCCGTCCGTCATCACCGACCACCCCGCCTCGCCCGAACCCTGCCGCCCGCCGAACCGCCCTCGGCGTGACGCTACCCACCCCGCCCCCGCCCGCGCGAGTCCGACCGCGGGTCCGGCGATGCGCCGGAGCCGCCGCGGGACGAGGACACCCCCTCGTCCCCGCGCCCGACTAACCTAGGTCGAATGACCACACAGCAGGGCCCTCAACGCCGGGGCAGGTCCGCCACCGGCCCGCGCACCCTCGCCGAGGAACTGCGCGCCCGTCCCGACGACGCGCTCGCCGCCCTGCTCCGCTCCCGCCCCGACCTGCTGAACCCCGTCCCCGGCGACCTCACCCAGCTGTCCGCCCGGCTCTCCTCGCGCGCCTCCGCACTGCGTGCCCTGGAGCGGCTCGACCGCTTCACCCTCCAGGTCGCCGAGGCGCTGGCCACCGCACCGGACGGCACCTCGCTGAGCACCGTGCGCACCCTGCTGACCGGCCCGGCGAAGGTCAAGCCGCACCCCGACGCGACCCCGCTCACCCCGGCCGACCGCTCCGCCGTCGCCACCGCCCTGCCGCGCGCGATCGCCACCCTGCGCGACCGGGCCCTGCTCTGGGGGCCGGACAACGGGCTGCGGCTGGTCCTCGCCGTCCGCGAGGCGCTCGCCCCGACCGCCACCAACCCGGGCCGCACCGGCCTCGGCCCGACCCTCGCCGACGCCACCGTCGGCATGTCCCCGGCCCGGCTGCAGCAGCTGCTCGCCTCGGCCGGGCAGCCCGGCACCCCGGACCCGGTCAGCGCCGTCGCCGCGCTCACCGCGCTGCTCACCGACCGCGCCCGCTGCGCCGCACTGCTCGACACCGCGCCCGAGGCGGCGCTGCGGCTGCTGGAGCGGCTGGTCTGGGGCCCGCCCACCGGCACCGTCCCGGACGCCACCCGCCCGGTCACCGCCGAGGACGCGCAGAGCCCCGTCGAATGGCTGCTCGCCCGCGGCCTGCTGCTGCCCTCCAGCCCCGGCAGCGTCGTGCTGCCCCGCGAGCTCGCGCTGCACCTGCGCGGCGGCCGCACCCACCGCACCGTCGAACCGGTCCAGCCCGAGCCCGCGCCCGCCGCCGCCCCGCGCGACCCCCGGGCCGTGGACGGCGCCGCGGCCGCCCAGGCGCACACCGCGGTCAAGACCGTCGAGGAGCTGCTGGACGGCTGGGGCCTCACCCCGCCGCTGACCCTGCGCGCCGGCGGCCTCGGGGTCCGCGACCTCAAGCGCACCGCCCAGGCCCTGGAGAACACCGAGCAGCAGACCGCCTTCTGGCTCGAACTCGCCTACACCGCGGGGCTGCTGGCCCCCGACGGCGAGGTGGACGAACGCTGGGCCCCCACCCCCGGGTACGACACCTGGCTGCACCTGGACACCGCCGAGCGCTGGTCCGTCCTGGCCGGCGCCTGGCTCGCCGCCACCCGCGTCCCCGCCCTCGCCGGCACCCCGGACGGCCGGGGCAAGCCGCGCGCCGCCCTCGGCCCCGAACTCGACCGCACCCTCGCCCCGTCCGTCCGCCGCGCCGCCCTCGCGCTGCTCGCCGAACTCCCGCCCGGCACCCCGGCCACCGCCGGGGAACTGCTGCCCACCCTGCGCTGGCAGCGCCCGCTGCGCGGCGGCCCCACCGGCCCGGACGGCCGAGAGCTGCGCGACGAGCTCACCGCCTGGACCCTCGACGAGGCCGAACTCCTCGGCATCACCGGCCGCGGCGCCCTGGCCGCCCCCGGCCGCGCCCTGCTCACCGCCGAAGCCGACCCGGCCGAGGTGCTCGCCCCGCTGCTCCCGCAGCCGCTGGACCACGTGATCCTCCAGCCGGACCTCACCGCGATCGCCCCCGGCCCGCTGCTCACCCCGCTCGCCCAGGCCCTCGCCCTGTGCGCCGACATCGAGTCCAAGGGCGGCGCCACCGTCTACCGCTTCACCCCGGCCTCGGTCCGCCGCGCCCTCGACGCCGGCCGCACCGCCGCCGACCTGCGGGCCTTCCTTGCGCAGCACAGCCGTACGCCCGTCCCGCAGCCGCTCGCCTACCTGATCGACGACGTCGCCCGCCGGCACGGCATCCTGCGGGTCGGCGGCGCCTCCTCCTACCTGCGCTGCGACGACCCGTCCCTGCTCGGCGAGGTGCTCGCCGACCGCCGCTCCGCCGACCTGCGGCTGCGGCTGCTCGCCCCCACCGTCCTCGCCTCCCAAGCCGCCCCGGACGTCCTGCTCGCCGCCCTGCGCACCATGGGCTACGCCCCGGCCGCCGAGTCCGCCGACGGCGACGTGCTGATCACCCGGCCGGACAGCCACCGCACCCCGCCGCGGACGGCCCCCGTGCCCGTCCCCGACGGCCCGCCCGCTCCCGACGACGTCCTGCTCGCGGCCGCCATCAAGGCCATCCGGGCCGGCGACCGCGCCGCCACCGCCACCCGCCGCGAGCCCACCGCCGACCCGCGCCAACTCCCCCGCACCGCCGCCGCCGAGACCCTGGCCGCCCTCCAGACGGCCGTCCTCCTGGGCGAGCGGATGTGGATCGGCTACCTCAACGCCGAGGGCATCGCCAGCCAGCGCATCATCGACCCGGTCAAGGTCGAAGGCGGCTTCGTCACCGCCTTCGACCACCACGCCGACGAACTCCGCACCTTCGCCCTCCACCGCATCACCGGGGTCGCGGAACTCGACGAGTGACCCCGGTCAGTGCCCCTGCTGCGCCTCCTTCATCTTGTCCTGGACGGCCTTGTCCGCCAGGCTGCCGATCTGGCCCTGCCCGACCGGCATCGCGCCCCCGGTGACGGTGTCCGCCAGCAGGAACCCGGGCGCCGCGAGCAGGCCGCCGGGCCCCTCGCCGATCCCCGCGAGGGCGTGGGCCGAACCGGCCGAGGAAGCAGTGGCCGCGAAGGCCGAGCCCATCAGGGCGAGGGCGGTGAGAACGCGCTTCGACTTCTTCATGGCCGGATCAACGAGCGAGTGCGCACCGTGGTCACTGCGGACGGCTCCCGCGCACCGTCCGCGATGCGCGACACTGGAGGGTCTGCGTCAAACCACCCTGTCAGCCAGTGGAGGGCTTCCCCGCGTGAACGACGGACCGCTCATCGTCCAGAGCGACAAAACTCTTCTCCTGGAGATCGACCACCCCAGGGCCGCCGACTGCCGTCGCGCCATCGCGCCGTTCGCCGAGCTGGAGCGGGCGCCCGAGCACGTGCACACGTACCGGGTGACGCCGCTCGGGCTGTGGAACGCGCGGGCGGCCGGGCACGACGCCGAGCAGGTGGTGGACGCCCTGGTGACGTACTCGCGCTACCCGGTGCCGCACGCGCTGCTGGTGGACGTGGCGGACACCATGGGCCGGTACGGGCGGCTCCAGCTGCTCAAGCACCCGACCCACGGGCTGGTGCTCACCACCACCGACCGGCCGGTGCTGGAGGAGGTGCTGCGCTCCAAGAAGATCGTCCCGCTGGTCGGCGCCCGGGTCGACCCGGACACCGTCGTCGTGCACCCCTCCGAGCGCGGCCAGATCAAGCAGGTGCTGCTCAAACTCGGCTGGCCCGCCGAGGACTTCGCCGGGTACGTGGACGGCGAGGCGCACCCGATCGACCTGGCGGAGGACGGCTGGCAGCTGCGCCCGTACCAGGCGCAGGCCGTCGAGGGCTTCTGGCACGGCGGCTCGGGCGTGGTCGTGCTGCCCTGCGGCGCCGGCAAGACGCTGGTCGGCGCGGCGGCGATGGCGCACGCCAAGTCGACCACGCTGATCCTGGTGACCAACACCGTCTCGGCCCGCCAGTGGAAGCACGAGCTGGTCAAGCGCACCTCGCTCACCGAGGACGAGATCGGCGAGTACAGCGGCACGAAGAAGGAGATCCGCCCGGTCACCATCGCCACTTACCAGGTGATGACGACCAAGCGGAAGGGCGTCTACGCCCACCTGGAGCTGTTCGACGCCCGCAACTGGGGCCTGGTGGTCTACGACGAGGTGCACCTGCTGCCCGCGCCGGTGTTCAAGTTCACTGCCGACCTCCAGGCCCGCCGCCGGCTCGGCCTGACCGCGACGCTGGTGCGCGAGGACGGCCGCGAGGGCGACGTGTTCAGCCTGATCGGCCCCAAGCGCTTCGACGCGCCGTGGAAGGAGATCGAGGCCCAGGGCTACATCGCGCCCGCCGACTGCTGCGAGGTGCGGGTCACCCTGACCGACTCCGAGCGGCTCGCCTACGCGACCGCCGAGCCGGAGGAGCGCTACCGCTTCTGCGCCACCACGGCGACCAAGCGGCGGGTGGTGGAGGCCCTGGTCAAGAAGCACGAGAAGGACCAGACGCTGATCATCGGACAGTACATCGACCAGCTGGACGAGCTCGGTGAGGCCCTGGACGCCCCGGTGATCAAGGGCGAGACCAGCAACGCCCAGCGCGAGAAGCTCTTCGACGCCTTCCGGAACAAGGAGATCAGCGTCCTGGTGGTCTCCAAGGTCGCGAACTTCTCGATCGACCTGCCCGAGGCCACCGTGGCCATCCAGGTCTCCGGGACCTTCGGCTCCCGCCAGGAGGAGGCCCAGCGCCTCGGCCGGGTGCTGCGCCCCAAGGCGGACGGCCACGCGGCGCACTTCTACTCGGTGGTCGCCCGGGACACCGTGGACCAGGACTTCGCCGCCCACCGGCAGCGCTTCCTGGCCGAGCAGGGCTACGCGTACCGGATCATCGACGCGGACGACGTGCTGTAGCGCGCCCCGGTACCGGTCGGCTCAGTAGCGGACACCGTCGCGCCCGAGGAAGATCACGCGCGCGGCGGTGTCCAGGGCGATGCCGACGTTGCGCACGGCGGTGCTCAGCGGGTTGCGGTGGCGCCCGGGGACGGCGGTGGCGCCGGCCGGGCCGGATCGGGGGGTTCGGTTCGTGGTGCTCATGTCTTCAACGGTAGGCACCCGACCGGCCGACGGCATCACTCCAAAGGCCGTATCCGCAGGTGCGCGGGTCGTCCTCCCGGTGTACGGCGGCCCCGGCACCCCGGAGGGAGGAACCCCGGGACCGGGGTAGGGGAGGCCCCTGAGACCCTCCCGGCTGGAACCCCGCGGCGGGCGGGTCTAGGATCGTCCGTCTGCCCCCTCCCGAACCGTGGTACCTGCTGAAGTCCCGCAGGCAGCCGGGGGAGGTACCGACCGTTCGGCAACCGGTCGGCCGTACCCACCGTGAGCTCCTACGATCCGCTGCGCCCGCCACCGGGCCGGCCGGGAAGGTTCGCTGTGCCCGCCACCCCCACCACCGACCCCCTCCAGCGCGAACGCGACCACCTGGCCGCGTCCCGGGCCGCGCTGCGCGCGATGCGCGCGGACGTCGAGTCGCTCGACATCCGCGACGTGACCGGCACCTGGGTCACCGCGCTCGTCCTGCACAACCAGATCGAGGCCAGGATCGCCGCGCTGGCCGACCTCTCGCACACCCCGCTCTTCTTCGGCCGCCTCGACTACCTGCACGCGATCAGCGAGGAGCTGAGCGAGGGCAGCGGCGGAGAGAGCTTCTACATCGGCCGCCGGCACGTCCACGACGCGGACGGCGACCCGATGGTGATCGACTGGCGCGCGCCGGTCTCCCAGCCGTTCTACCGGGCCAGCCGCACCGAGCCGATGGACGTCGAGCGCCGCCGCCGCTTCGGCTACACCGGCGGCGAGCTCACCGCCTACGAGGACGAGCACCTCAGCGACCCGTCCACGGACACGTTCACCGGCTCCGCCGGGGGCTCGACCGCCTCCGCGCTGCTGGCCGCCGAGATCGAGAAGCCCCGCGTCGGCCCGATGCGCGACATCGTCGCCACCATCCAGCCCGAACAGGACGAGATCGTCCGCGCCGACGTCACGGGCACCATCTGCGTCCAGGGGGCGCCGGGCACCGGGAAGACCGCCGTCGGCCTGCACCGCGTCGCGTACCTGCTGTACGCGCACCGCGAGCGCCTGGCCCGGACCGGCACCCTGGTGATCGGGCCGAACAACGCCTTCCTCTCCTACATCGAGCAGGTGCTCCCGGCCCTCGGCGAGCTGGACGTCGCCCAGGCCACCGTGCAGCAGCTGGTCGGGCACGTCGAGGTGAAGGGCGAGGACGATCCGGAGGCGGCCCGGCTGAAGGGCGACGCCCGGATGGCCGAGGTGCTGCGCCGGGCGGTGCGGTCGGGCATCACGCTGCCCACCGAGCCCTGCGTGGTGGTCCGCGGCTCCCGCCGCTGGCGCGTGCCGGCGCACGAACTGGTCGAGATCATCGAGGAGTTGAAGGACCGCGACGTCCGCTACGGCGCCGCCCGGGAGGCCCTGCCGCAGCGCATCGCGCACACCGTGCTGCTGAAGATGGAGCAGGGCGGCGAGGCCCCGGACGACCGGGTGCAGGACGCGGTCGCCCGCAACGCCGCCGTCAAGGCCGTGGTCAAGGAGTGCTGGCCGGCCGTCGACCCGGCGAAGCTGGTCCTGCGGCTGCTCTCCGAACCGGAGTTCCTGGCTGCGTGCGCCGAGGGCGTGCTGACGCCCGAGGAGCAGCGGGCGGTGCTGTGGCCCAAGCCCGGCCGCTCGGTGAAGACCGCCCGCTGGACGCAGGCCGACGCCGTCCTGGTGGACGAGGCCACCGACCTGGTGCAGCGCACCCCCTCGCTCGGGCACGTGGTGCTGGACGAGGCCCAGGACCTCTCCCCGATGCAGTACCGCGCGGTCGGCCGCCGCTGCGCCACCGGCTCGGCCACCGTCCTCGGCGACCTCGCCCAGGGCACCACCCCGTGGGCGACGGCGAGCTGGCCGGAGGCGCTGCACCACCTGGGCAAGCCGCAGGCGCACATCGAGGAGCTGACCAAGGGCTTCCGGGTGCCGGAGGAGGTCATCGCGTACGCCTCCCGGCTGCTCCCGTCGATCGCCCCCGGGCTGGCCCCGGCCTCCTCGGTCCGCGAGGCGCCCGGTTCGCTGACGCTCCGGCAGGTCGAGGGCGGGGACACCACGGAGGCGGTCCTGGCGGCCTGCCGGGAGGCGCTGGAGCGCGAGGGCTCGACCGGACTGATCGCCGCCGACGCCCGCGTCCCGCGGCTCGCCGAGGCGCTGGCCGAGGCCGGTCTGCCGCACCTCTCCCCCGGCACCGAGACCAGCGCGCAGGCCCGGCTCACCCTCGTCCCGGCCTCGCTGGCCAAGGGCCTGGAGTACGACTACGTGGTGCTGGACGAGCCGGCCGCGGTGGTCGCCGGGGAGCCGGACGAGCGGACCGGCCTGCGGCGGCTGTACGTGGCGCTGACCCGGGCCGTCTCCGGGCTGACGGTGCTGCACGGCGAACCGCTGCCGGAGCAGCTGCGGTAGTGCGCGGAGGGGCCGGTCCGCGGACCGGCCCCTCCGAACGGGGCGTCAGGCGTCGATCAGCGCCCGCCACTCGGCGACCTTGGCCGCGTCCACCGGCGTCCGCCAGCCGTCGACCCGCACCGCGCCGCCGACGTGGAAGCCGTCGAAGCCCTCCGCCCGCAGCTCCTTCAGGTGCTCGGCCCGCAGGCCGCCGCCGATCAGGATCCGCTGCCGGTACCCGGGCTCGCCGGCCCGGGCCAGCTCGGCCGACAGCACCTCGCGCCCGGCGTCCACCCCGGCGGCCGCGCCGGAGGTCAGGAAGGTGTCCAGGCCGGGCAGCGCGCCGACGGCGGCGCGCAGGGCGGCCCGGTCGGCGCTGTGGTCGATCGCCCGGTGGAAGGTCCAGCGGCAGCCGGCGATCGCCTCGGCGACGGCCGCGGTGGCGGCCAGGTCGACGGCGCCGTCGGCGTCGAGGAAGCCGAACACGAACTCCTCGGCCCCCTCGGCCCGCAGGGCGTCCGCCCGGGCGCACAGCTCGTCCACCCCGCCGGGGGCGAAGCCGTCCCGGATCCGCAGCATGACGCGCAGCGGGATGCCGACGGCGGCCCGGATCCGGCCGAAGTCCTCGACGGACGGGGTGAGCCCGTCGGCGGCCATGTCGGTGACCAGTTCGAGGCGGTCGGCGCCGCCCGACTCGGCGGCCTGGGCGTCCTGGGGCGTCAGCGCGATGACTTCGAAAATTGGTCTAGACATATCAGATAGCCTGCCACATACCGCTGAACCCGGCGAGCCCCCTGGGCCGACCGGCCGAAGGGGGCTCGCAGGCGTTCGCACCGCGCGTCCGCCCGCGTGTCGCGCGTCCGCCCGCGCCGCGCGCGGCCGGGCCGCGCGGTCAGGCCGGCCGGCGCACCGCCGAGAGCAGCCACCGGTGGTCGAACCAGCGCACCGCCATCGCCACCGCGGCCAGCACCAGCAGCGCGGGGAGGGCCTTCGGGGCCATCCCGGTGACACCGCCCGACTCGCGCCAGATGTTGAACAGGCTGCCCGTCCCGGTCACCGCGAGCGCCACCACGCCCACCGCGGTCGGCACCAGCCACCCGCGCAGCGCGGTGAGGGCCAGCAGCACCGGCGCGATCAGCATCAGCACGAACCACTCCCGCTCCACCGGGAAGCTCGTGCTGTTCCACTGCTGGACCCCCGACAGCAGACCGCCCCCGAGCGCCGAGGCGAGCACCAGCCCGGCACCCCGGACGCTGCCCCGCGGCAGCAGGTCGGTCGGCGCCGCGACCAGCAGCAGCGCGCCCAGCAGGAACGGCACGGTGCTGATCCCGACGAACCCGACCCACCAGGCGCTGATCTCCGGCCAGTTGAAGGCCTTCAGCAGCCGGTACAGCGGCAGCACGCCGAGGGCCAGCGTGACCGCCCGCGCCATCGTCCAGCGGCCCAGCGCCGCCGCGACCAGGAGCAGCACCGCCCCCACCGGCGGGACGAACACCTCGAGCTTCGTGAGCAGCGAGTGGTCCCAGGTCAGCCGGAAGGTGATCCAGCCCGGATCGGGGATCCAGGGCATCAGCGCCGTCCCGGCCAGCGCCCCCGCGATCATCGGCGCGATCAGCGCCAGCAGCCGCCCGGCCGCCGAGCCGCCGGTCAGCCCGAGCCGCACCCGCAGCCCGTACACCGCCAGGCCGAGCACCTCCCGGGCGACCGCCGCCCGCCCGCCCGCCGCCGTCGTGTCGGCGAACACCTCGGTCAGTTCCTCGCCGCGCTCGCGGCGGTACCGCTCCGGATAGAGCCGGAGCGCGGCCCGCAGCACCGTCGAGGGCGCGGGACCTATCGCCGGCATGGTCATGAGAGTCCTCCCCCCGTCGCGGGCCGCCCTTGCGACCCGGCCCTCCCCGGCAGCATCGACCGGATCTTCGTCAGTCGGCGCTCGGCCTCGGTGGCGACCGCCCGCAGCCGCTCCGCCTCGGCGGCCAGCGCGTCCCGGCCGGCGCCGGTCAGCGCGTAGCTGCGCCGGGCGCGACCGTCCACCACCTCCTCGGCGGCGACCTCGATCAGTCCCTGGCCCAACAGCCGGTCGAGCGCCCCGTAGAGCGTGCCGGTGCGCATCTTGACCCGGCCGTCGGAGATCGCGGCGATCTCCTGGATGAGCGCGTAGCCGTGTCTCGGCGCGTCGGCCAGGGCAGTGAGCAGCAGCAGTGTGGGCTCCTGCATGGAGCGTTCCGTCATACGACTACATATATCGTCAACCTACCTATAGGTCCAGCGCTCGGCCGGGCCGCCACAATGGTCGCCATGCCGACCCCCGAGCACGACCCGCTCACCACCGCCCGGCCCACCGAGGACCTGCTCGCCGCCTGGACCGCCCTGCTGCACCGCTGCGGGGCCGCCGTCGACCCCGAACCGTACGGCCGGGAGCTGCTGCGCCGCTGGTCGGAGCCGCAGCGCCGCTACCACACCGCCGCACACCTGCGCGCGGTGCTCCGGCACGTCGACGAGCTGGCCGGGCACGCCGCCGATCCGGAGGCCGTCCGCCTCGCCGCCTGGTTCCACGACGCCGTCTACCGCCCCGACCGCACCGAGAACGAGGAGCGCAGCGCCGCCCTGGCCGTCCGCGCGCTGACCGCCGCCGGGCTGCCCGCCGAGCGGGTCGCCGAGGTGGAGCGCCTGGTGCTGCTCACCGTCGGCCACGACCCGGCCCCCGGCGACCGCGACGGCGAGGTGCTCTGCGACGCGGACCTCGCCGTCCTCGGCGGCACCCCCGAGGCGTACGCGGCGTACGCGGCCGCCGTCCGGGAGGAGTACGGCTTCGTGCCCGCCCCGGACTTCACGGCCGGCCGGGCCGCCGTCCTGCGCCACCTGCTCGCCCTGCCCGCGCTCTACCGCACCCCCGCCGCCCGCGACCGCTTCGCGGCGGCGGCCCGCACCAACCTGACGGCCGAACTCGCCGCCCTCCGGGCCGCGGCCGAGCCCTGCCGGGACGCCCCCTAGACGAGCTTCCCCACCGGCGCCACCACGGCGCCCCGCTTGCCGCAGACCCAGTGCGGCTCCGGCCCGAGCTCGGGCTCCACGCCCAGCGCGTGCGGGTCGCCCTCGGCCGCGCAGTCCTCGCACAGCGGCCAGCGCCCGTACGCCTCCAGCAGCGCGTCCTGGACGTCCTGGGCGACCAGCCCGAGCACGTACTCGGTGCCGTCCGGCCACTGCTCCAGCCACCAGCGGCGGTGGGTGACGGCCTGCTCCACCAGCGAGACGACGGCGGCGTCCGCCACGTCCCGCGCGGTGAGGTCGGCCAGGATCAGTGCCCGCGCGTTGTGCAGGGCGGTCTCGATGTCGTCAGCAGCCATCCGTCCATTCTCCGCCGCCGCGCCCGAACGCCGAAACGCCGCGTGGGCGGCCCCCCGAAGGGAACCGCCCACGCGGACGAGGATCAGCCGATCCGACCGGGAACCCGATCAGGATCAGAAGTCCATGTCACCGCCCGGCATGCCGCCGCCGGCGGCCGCGGCGGCCTTCTCCGGCTTGTCGGCGATGACGGCCTCGGTGGTGAGGAACAGCGCCGCGATGGAGGCGGCGTTCTGCAGCGCGGAGCGGGTGACCTTGGCCGGGTCGATGATGCCCTCGGCGACCAGGTCGACGTACTCGTTGGTGGCGGCGTTCAGGCCGTGACCGGCGGGGAGGTTGCGCACCTTCTCCACCACGACGCCACCCTCCAGGCCGGCGTTGGTCGCGATCTGCTTGATCGGGGCCTCCAGCGCGACCTTGACGATGTTGGCACCGGTGGCCTCGTCGCCGTCCAGCTCCAGCTTGTCGAACGCGACACCGGCCTGCAGCAGGGCGACGCCACCACCGGCGACGATGCCCTCCTCGACGGCGGCCTTGGCGTTGCGGACGGCGTCCTCGATGCGGTGCTTGCGCTCCTTGAGCTCCACCTCGGTGGCCGCGCCGGCCTTGATGACGGCCACGCCGCCGGCCAGCTTGGCGAGGCGCTCCTGGAGCTTCTCGCGGTCGTAGTCCGAGTCGCTGTTCTCGATCTCGGCGCGGATCTGGTTCACGCGGCCCGCGACCTGCTCGCTGTCGCCGCCGCCGTCGACGATGGTGGTCTCGTCCTTGGTGATGACCACCTTGCGGGCGGTGCCCAGCAGGTCGATGCCGGCGTTCTCCAGCTTGAGGCCGACCTCCTCGGAGATGACGGTGCCACCGGTGAGGATGGCGATGTCGCCGAGCATGGCCTTGCGGCGGTCACCGAAGCCCGGGGCCTTGACGGCGACGGACTTGAAGGTGCCACGGATCTTGTTCACGACCAGGGTCGACAGGGCCTCGCCCTCGACGTCCTCGGCGATGATGACGAGCGGCTTGCCGCTCTGCATGACCTTCTCCAGCAGCGGGAGCAGGTCCTTGACCGAGCCGATCTTGGAGTTGGCGATGAGGATGTACGGGTCCTCGAACGTCGCCTCCATGCGCTCCAGGTCGGTGGCGAAGTAGGCGGAGATGTAGCCCTTGTCGAAGCGCATGCCCTCGGTGAGCTCGAGCTCCAGACCGAAGGTGTTGCTCTCCTCGACGGTGATGACGCCTTCCTTGCCGACCTTGTCCATGGCCTCGGCGATCAGCTCGCCGATCTGGGTGTCAGCGGCGGAGATGGAGGCGGTGGAGGCGATCTGCTCCTTGGTCTCCACGTCCTTGGCCTGGGCCAGCAGCTGGTCGGAGACGGCCGCGACGGCCTTCTCGATGCCGCGCTTCAGGGCCATCGGGTTGGCGCCGGCGGCGACGTTGCGCAGACCCTCGCGAACCAGGGCCTGGGCGAGCACGGTGGCGGTGGTGGTGCCGTCACCCGCGACGTCGTCCGTCTTCTTGGCGACCTCCTTGACGAGCTCCGCACCGATCTTCTCGTACGGGTCCTCGAGCTCGATCTCCTTGGCGATGGAGACACCGTCGTTGGTGATCGTGGGGGCGCCCCACTTCTTCTCCAGCACGACGTTGCGGCCCTTGGGGCCGAGCGTGACCTTCACCGCGTCGGCGAGCTGGTTCATGCCACGCTCAAGGCCGCGGCGAGCTTCCTCATCAAAGGCGATGATCTTGGCCATCAGAAGTGGTCCTCCGGGACACGGTCGACTGCTCGGACCAAGGGGTGCCCGCGACGGACGGCCCTGGTGTGCGGAGGTTCATTCCCCTCCGCTCCCGGGGGCCTCACCGACCCGGTCCGCTGTCACTCTCACACTGTGAGTGCTAACGCCAATGATTAGCACTCCCCTGGGTCGAGTGCAAGCCCAATCGGCGATCCGCGAGCCGCCGCGAGGGGCTTCCGGGGAACGCCGACGGGCCCGTACGACGCGTGTCGCACGGGCCCGTCGAGAAGCGAGTGGTCACCAGCCGTAGGGCCGCGCCGAGCTCCTGGAGCCGGAAGGGGTCAGACCGCGGCGCGGACCATGTCCGCCTGCGGGCCCTTCTGTCCCTGAGAGATCTCGAACTCGACCCGCTGGCCCTCCTCGAGGGTGCGGTAGCCGTCCATCTGGATCGCGCTGTAGTGGACGAAGACGTCCGCACCACCGTCGACCGCGATGAAGCCGTAGCCCTTCTCCGCGTTGAACCACTTGACGGTGCCCTGAGCCATTCCGAACTCCCCTAGTGCTGTGCTGGCCCTTCACGCGCCCGCAGGTCGCGGGCCCGGGTTGGTTGAAGGCCGGCCCGGGGAACCCCCCCTGGGCGCAGCCGTGCACGCCGCAACCCTCCGTGCAGGACGCCAGGCGGCTTCCGGCGGGCGGCTGATTGCGTCGACCGCCGCTGAATGTATCCGGATCGACGCCCTCTGCAACAGGGTCAGCCACCGGTAATTCCGCCGGGGCGTCAAGGGACAGGCCGGGCCGAACCGGAATAATCTCGGCATTCCACGCCGGACATAGCGGACGAATTACCCAAATGATCGCGGGAATTCTGACATCTGCCTGACATGTTTCCCGGGCCGCGCCCCACGGCCGGGCGCCCCCGGGCCGAGCACTGCGGGGGCCGAAAGGGAAACCCTGTTCCCAGCCGAGCCACACTCTACTCCGACTCGACCCGGAAATATTCCAGCCGGAATGCGAGCGGTCGCCCGCGCATACGGGGAACGGAATTCCGTACGCGCGGGCGACCGCGGGCTACTCGGGAACGGCTCAGCAGCCGCCGGCCACCGCCGGGATGATCGAGACGCTGGCGCCGTCCCCGATCTCGGTCGCCAGGCCCTCGGCGAAGCGCACGTCGTCGTCGTTCACGTAGACGTTCACGAAGCGGCGCAGCTTGCCGGTGTCGTCCAGGATGCGGGCCGAGATGCCCGCGTGGTTCTTCTCCAGGTCGGCGACGACCTCGGCCAGGGTGGCGCCCTCGGCGGTCACCTCGGCGGCGCCGCCGGTGTAGGTGCGCAGGATGGTGGGAATGCGGACGTTGGCGCTCATGACTCTCCTTGCGGGGGCTGGCCTTGCTGGGGTGGTTCCGGGGTGGTTCAGGCGGACACGAGGCCGGCGGCGCGGAACGAGTCCAGCGTCGGGCGGATGACGGCGGTCATCCCGGCGTCGGAGACGGCGTCCAGGGTCTTCAGGCCGTCGCCGGTGTTGATCGCGACGGTCTCCTTGGCCGGATCCAGCTGCCCGGTCTCGACCAGCTTCTTCAGCACGCCGACGGTCACGCCGCCCGCGGTCTCGGCGAAGACGCCCTCGGTCCGCGCCAGCAGCCTGATCGCCGCCACGACCTCGGCGTCCGTGACGTCCTCCACCGCGCCGCCGGTGCGGCGGGCGATGTCCAGCACGTACGGGCCGTCGGCCGGGTTGCCGATCGCCAGCGACTTGGCGATGGTGTTCGGCTTGACCGGCTTGATCACGTCCCGGCCGGCCTTGAACGCGGCCGACACCGGCGAGCAGCCCTCGGCCTGGGCCCCGAAGATCCGGTACGGCCGGTTCTCGACCAGGCCGAGCTTGATCAGCTCCTGGAGGCCCTTGTCGATCTTCGTCAGCTGCGAGCCCGAGGCGATCGGGATGACGATCTGCTCCGGCAGCCGCCAGCCGAGCTGCTCGCAGATCTCGTACGCCAGCGTCTTGGAGCCCTCGCCGTAGTACGGCCGCAGGTTCACGTTGACGAAGCCCCAGCCCTCGCCGGCCGGGTCGCCGATCAGCTCCGAGCAGAAGCGGTTCACGTCGTCGTAGTTGCCCTCGATGCCGACCAGCTCGCCGCCGTACACCCCGGCCATGACGACCTTGCCCTGCTCCAGGTCGTGCGGGATGAACACGCAGGACCGGAACCCGGCCCGGGCCGCCGCCGCACCCACCGCGCCGGCCAGGTTGCCGGTGGAGGAGCAGGACAGCGTGGTGTACCCGAACGCCCGGGCCGCCTCGATCGCGCAGGCGACCACGCGGTCCTTGAACGAGTGGGTCGGGTTCCCGGAGTCGTCCTTGATGTGCAGCTGGGCGGTGAACCCGAGCTCCCGGCCCAGGTTGTCCGCCTTCACCAGCGGGGTCCACCCCGGGTTCAGGTTGGGCTTCGACGCGACGTCGGCCGGAACCGGCAGCAGCGGCGCGTACCGCCAGATGGACGCCGGACCGGCCTCGATCCGCTTGCGCAGCTCCTCGGCACCCTCGCTGCCGAACTCGTAGGCGATCTCCAGCGGGCCGAAGCACTCCAGGCAGGCGAAGCTGGGGCCGAGCGGGAAGCGGGTGCCGCACTCGCGACAGGACAGCGCGGCGGCGGGGCCGAGGTCGACGGAAACCGGTGCGGTGCCGGAAAGGGTCGTCCCAGTGGTAGCCATGATGGCGAGGCCTCTCTCCTCATCTTCCCCGGGTCGCGGTCGCGACACGGGCCGGAATTGGCACCTGTCCCGCCGGGGCCTGTCGTCGACGGCCGCGCGAGAAGGTTGCCGGGACGTCAACGGGCCGTTCCCTCAGTCCCTCTGGATGAGCTTGTGAAATTGTGGTGGTGCTCAACGGAGACCCCGGCGTGCAAAGGTCCGACCGCTGTACGAAGACTGTATCCGAAGGCGTCAATCCTGAACGGGACCGTCCGCCACGCGAGATGGCCCGTCCCACCGACCCCGCCGAGGAGAACTCCGTGCCCGCCGAACCGACCCCCGAGCTCCTCCCGCAGGCGGCGTCCTGGCTCCGCCGCCGCTCCTGGAGCGCGGCCGACCGGCCGGTGCGCACCCTCCTCGCGGCCAAGGAGCGCACCGGCCGCACCGTCAGCGTCGTCCTCCCCGCCCTGGACGAGGAGGCCACCGTCGGCGACATCGTCCGCACCATCCGCCGCGAGCTGATGGAGCGGCTCCCGCTCGTCGACGAACTCGTCGTCGTCGACTCCGGCTCCACCGACGCCACCGCCGCCGTCGCCGCCCAGGCCGGCGCCCGGGTCGAGCACCGCGACGCCGTGCTGCCCCGGCTGCCCGCCGTCCCCGGCAAGGGCGAGGTGCTCTGGCGGTCGCTGCTGGTCACCCACGGCGACATCGTCTGCTTCGTGGACGCGGACCTGCGCGAGTTCGACCCGGCCCTCGTCTCGGGCATCGTCGGCCCGCTGCTCACCGACGAGTCCATCCAGCTGGTCAAGGCCATGTACGACCGCCCGCTGGAGTCGG
Source organism: Kitasatospora sp. NPDC002543 (assembly GCF_053594915.1). NCBI lineage: Bacteria > Bacillati > Actinomycetota > Actinomycetes > Kitasatosporales > Streptomycetaceae > Kitasatospora > Kitasatospora sp. NPDC002543. The sequence continues at coordinate 163,881 of NZ_JBSFWR010000001.1, forward strand.
AGGGCGCCGTCCTGCCCGCCGGCGGCGGCCGGGTCACCGAACTCGTCGCCCGCCCCCTGCTCAACCTCCACTGGCCGGAACTCGCCGGTTTCGTCCAGCCGCTCGGCGGCGAGTACGCGGCCCGCCGCTCACTGCTCGAACGGCTGCCCTTCCCCACCGGCTACGGCGTCGAACTCGGCCTGCTGGTCGACGCCCTGGAACTGGCCGGCCTGGACGCCCTGGCCCAGGTGGACGTCGGCGTCCGGCACCACCGCCACCAGGACGGCCAGGCCCTCGGCCGGATGGCCGCCACCATCTACCGGACCGCCCTGGAACGCCTCGACCGCACCCACCGCCTCAAGGCCTCCGCCGACCTCGTCCACCCCCACCTCACCCAGTTCACCCGCGACCCGGAGACGCGCGCCTTCACCGCCCACACCCACCCGGTGATCGCCCTGGAACGCCCCCCGATGCACACCGTCCCCGAATACGCGACCCGGCACTGAGGGGCCCCGACGGGGTTTGCCACCCCGAACCCCCGGCAACATCCCAACCATGGGCGATCTCACGACCAACCGTTCGAGCGCGACCGGCACCGCCCCCGTCCTGGTCGCCTCCAACCGGGGACCGGTGTCCTTCGGCACCGCCGACGACGGCACGCTGACCCTGCGCCGGGGCGGCGGCGGCCTGGTCTCCGGCCTCTCCGCCATCGGGGACCCGAACGCCGTCTGGGTGTGCGCGGCCCTCAACGACTCCGACCGCAGAGCCGCCGCCGAGGCGCCGCACGGCCGCCTCGACCTGGCCGGCCACGAGGTCGGCGGCCAGGCCGTCCGGATGCTGGACATCGACCCGCGGACCTTCGCCCGCGCCTACAACGGCGTCGCCAACTCCACCCTGTGGTTCGTCCACCACCTGCTCTACGCGACCCCGACCGCGCCCTCCTTCGACGCCGGCTTCCGCACCGAGTGGGCCGCCTACCGGGCCTACAACGAGGCCTTCGCCGAAGCCCTCGCCGCCGAAGCGGCCCCGGGCGCCGCGGTCCTCGTCCAGGACTACCACCTCTCCCTGGTCCCGGCCCTGCTCCGCGCGGCCCGCCCCGACCTGCGGATCGGCCACTTCTCGCACACCCCCTGGGCCCCGCCCGAGTACTACCGGCTGCTGCCCGACGACGTCGCCCGGGCCGTCCTCACCGGCATCCTGGGCGCCGACCGGGCCGGCTTCCTCACCGAGCGCTGGGCCCGCGCCTTCGCCGCCTGCTGCGAGGACCTCCTCGGCGCGGACGTCGACCACGACGCGCTCACCGTCACCCACGACCGCCGCACCACCGCCCTGGGCGTCCACGCCCTCGGCGCCGACGCCGACTTCCTGCGCGAACGCGCCCACCGCCCCGACGTCGACGAGCGCCTCGCGGCCCTGCGCGAGGCCGTCGGCGACCGCCGCACCATCGTCCGGGTGGACCGCACCGAGCTGAGCAAGAACATCGTCCGCGGCCTCGAGGCCTACCGGCACCTGCTCCGCACCCGCCCCGAGTGGCACGACCGGGTGGTGCACATCGCCTTCGCCTACCCCTCCCGCACCGACCTCGCCGAGTACCGCGCCTACACCGCCCGGGTCCAGGAGCTCGCCGAGGCCGTCAACGCCGAGTTCGCCACCCCCACCTGGCAGCCCCTGATCCTCCACGTCGACGACGACTTCCCGCGTTCCCTCGCCGCCTACCGCCTGGCCGACGTCGCCCTGGTCAACCCCATCCGCGACGGCATGAACCTGGTCGCCAAGGAAGTCCCGGTGGTCTCCGACCGCGGCTGCGCCCTCGTGCTCTCCCGCGAGGCCGGCGCCCACACCGAACTCGGGGACGACGCCCTCACCGTCAACCCGTACGACGTCATCGCCACGGCCGAGGCCCTCCACACCGGCCTCGTCATGAGCCCGGAGGAGCGCGCCGACCGCACCAAGCGCCTGACGGCGGCGGCCACCGCGCTCCCCCCGCAACAGTGGTTCCTGGACCAGCTCAACGCGCTGTGAGCGCCTCCCCCAGGGCCTCCAACAGCTCCACCACGCCCTCCGGCCCGCCCACGACCAGGTCCGCCCGGTCGGCCAGCTCCCGCACCGGCGCGTCCCCCACCGCGCCGGCGCACACCAGCACCCCGGCCAGGCCCTCGCCGCGGAGCTCCTCCACCGCGGCGAAGGCCGCCACGTCCCCCAGGTCGTCCCCCGCGTAGAGCACCGAACGGGCCCCCCGCTCCCGCAGGAAGCCGGTCAGCGCCGCGCCCTTGTCCACCCCCGGCGGCCGCAGCTCCAGCACCAGCCGCCCGGGCTCCACCACCAGCCCGTGCTCGGCCGCCAGCTCCCCCACCGGCGCCCGCAGCAGCTCCAACGCCTCCTCGGGCACCGCCGTCCGCCGGGTGTGCACGGCCACCGAGCGCCCCTTGTCCTCCACCCACGTCCCCTCGGGCGCCCCCACTCGCTCCAGCACCCCCGGCAGCGCCGCCCGCACCCGGGCCACCCCCGGATGGACCTCCGGTGCCGTCAGCTTCCCGTCCTCCCACCGCTCGGCCCCGTAGTGCCCCAGCACCACCACCCCCGGAACCTCCGCGAACCCCCCGTACTCCGCCGCCACCCCGGCGGGCCTGCCCGTCACCACCACCACGGCTCCCACCACCGGGCCCAGCCGCCGCAGCGCCCCCACCACGCCCGGATGCGCCCGCGCCCGCTCCGGATCCGCCACGATCGGCGCCAACGTCCCGTCGAAGTCCAACCCGATCACGGCGTCCCCGGGCGCCGCCAGGATGGCCCGCACCCCGTCCCGCCCGATCCCGGTCCCCGGCACAAACATCTCTTCGAAACCCATACCGAAGCCCTACCCCGGACCCCGCTCCTCCGCACCCCGCCCCACGGACGCCGCCACCGTCAACGCGCCCCCCGCCGCGCCTCCCGGACCCGCCGCAGCCGGTTCACCAGCACCGGCGCGTGCGCCAGCGCCTCCTCCCGGTCCAGCAGGGCGTTCAGCACCTGGTAGTACCGCGTGGGCGAGATCCCCAGCTCCTCCCGGACCGCCCGTTCCTTCGCCCCGGCCGTCCGCCACTGCCGCCCCTCCAGCGCCAGCACCGCCCGTTCCCGCTCACTCAGCTCGCCCACCGCGCACACCTCCGCTCACCACTACGGAGTGTCATTCTCCCGCCCGTCCCCGACACACACTGCTCGCCCCTCCGGCCGGCCCCACCCGTTACCGTCGCCCCATGACCACGCCCAGCTTCGCCCTGCACGTCCCCACCGCCGAGCTCGAACCCGATCCGCTCGACCCGTCCCAGATCGTCTCCGGCACCCCCGAGGTCACCGGCAGGGTGCTGTCCGACGACGGCCGCCACCTGCGCGGCCTCTGGCAGATCACCCCCGGCGTGGTGACGGACGTCGAGGCCGACGAGATGTTCGTGGTGCTCAGCGGCCGGGCCACCATCGAGGTCGAGGGCGGCCCGACCCTGGAGGTCGGCCCCGGCGACTGCGCGGTCCTGCGCGAGGGCGACCGCACCACCTGGACGGTCCACGAGACCCTCCGCAAGGCGTACGCCATCACCCTCCCCTGAGGGCCGGCCGGGGCCGGGCCGGCCCCCGGCCCGGCCGCCGTCGCGGCCCGGCCGCCCCGGTCCTACTTGCGGACCTTCGCCGCTTCCTTCACCGCCGCGTCCTGCAGCCCGTCGAGCACCTGCTTCGGATCCCCCGTCACGGCCTGCCCGATGCCCGCCTTGATCCGGTTGCTGACCTCGCCCCAGGCCGGGTCCCCGAACGGGTAGAAGCTCGCGTTGCTCAGCCCGACCGCGAACTGCTTGAGGTCCTCGTGCTTCGGGTCCGAGGACATCTGGGCGAAGGCGTCCTGGGTGACCGGCAGCAGGTTGTACTGCTCGTCGAACTTCAGCTGGTTGTCCTTGTCGTAGACGAACGACAGGAACTTCTTGATCTCGTTCTTGTGCCCGTTCGCCTTGAGCGCCATCATCCAGTCCGCGACCCCGAGGCTTCCGGTCCGTCCGACGCCGTCCTTCTTCGGGATCGGCGCCGTCCCGAAGTCGATCTTCCCGGCGGTCGCCATCCGCAGCAGCGTCGGGTGCCCGTTCAGCATCGCGACCTTGCCGGCGGCGAAGTCCTGGAACACCGGGGTGCGGTTCATCTTCCCCGGGTCCGGGTACGTCAGCCCGGTGGCCACCAGGTTGCTCTTCAGCCAGCTGAAGGTCGCCTGGTTCTGGGTACTGTCGATGGTGTAGTTGCCGACGTCGTCGGAGATGCTGCCGCCGCCGCTCAGCGTCCACAGCATCGATTCGGCGGGTGCCTCCTCCGGCCCCAGCGGCAGCCCGTACGGGGTCACCCCCGGCACCTTGGCCTTGATCTTCTCCGCGTCCTGCCGCAGCTCGTTCCAGGTGGCCGGCGGCTGGGCGATCCCGGCCTGCCGGAACATCGCCTTGTTGTAGAAGAGCACCCGCGACGAGGAGACGAACGGGATCCCGTACTGCGTCCCGAGCACCTGCCCGGCGTGCGCGAAGGTCTCCAGGAACCTGGCCTGGGTCTCCACCGAGAGCACGTCGGACGCCGGGTACAGCCGGTCCGCCGCGACCTGGTCCGCGAACCCGCCGGTCTGGAGCAGGTCCGGCGACTTGCCGGCCGCGATCATGTCCTCGACCTTCTTGCCGATGTCGGTCCAGCTGTCCACCTCGACGCTGACCTTGATCCCGGGGTTGGCCGCCTCGAAGTCCCTGGCGACCGCGTCCCAGTAGTGCTGGGAGTTGGTCTCGGCGCTCTCCCCGTAGTCGGCGGCGACCAGCCTGAGGGTGACCGGCCCGTCGTCCTGCCCACCGCAGGCGGTGGCCGCGGTGAGGACCAGTGCTCCGGCCAGCGCACCGCCGAGCACACGGGTGGGAACGTCGACGCGCCTGTTCAACGCGGGTACCGCCTTCGGGGGGATGTACTTCGGCCGGAACGGGGGAAATCCGGCAGGGGAGGCGCAACACTGCCAAACCCTCCGACCACTGGTCCACACCGCCGACCGGGCCCGCCCGAGGAGTTACCGAAGTGCGCGGAGTCATTGCACAATGCGCAACAAAACACCCCGCCGCGCCCCGGCCGCGCCCCCCGCAAGCCCCGGCGCAAAGCCCCGCACACCGCCGCAGCTGCGACAAAGCTCACCCAGTATGGACCAGACCAATCCGACAACTGGACTAGACCTCTTCTGCCTGCCCAAGGGAAACTGTCCTCCGTGAAGCACGTCATCGCACTCGATGTAGGCGGCACCGGCATGAAGGCCGCGCTGCTCGCCCAGGACGGCTCCGTGCTGTTCGAGGCACGCCGACCGACCGGGCGGGAGCACGGCACGGACGCCGTCGTCGCCGCCATCCTCGACTTCGCCACCGACCTGGCGGCCGAGGGCCTCAGCCGCTTCGGCGTGGCCCCGCTCGCGGCCGGTGTCGCCGTCCCGGGCACGATCGACGAGAAGAACGGCGTCGCGGTCTTCTCCGCCAACCTCGGTTGGCGGGACCTCCCGCTGCGCAAGCTCCTCGGCGAGCGCCTGGCCGGACCGGACGGCGGCGCGATGCCGGTGGCCCTCGGCCACGACGTGCGCTCCGGCGGCCTGGCCGAGGGCCGGATCGGAGCCGGCCGCGGCGTCGACCGCTTCCTGTTCGTCGCCCTCGGCACCGGCATCGCCGGCGCCATCGGCATCGAAGGCCGGATCGAGTCCGGCGCGCACGGCTACGGCGGCGAGATCGGCCACGTCGTGGTCCGCCCGGGCGGACCGCAGTGCGGCTGCGGCGCCCGCGGCTGTCTGGAGACGCTGGCCTCCGCCTCCGCCGTCTCCCGCGCCTGGGCCGAGGCCAGCAGCGACCCCGACGCCGACGCGGCATCCTGCGCCGCCGCGGTGGACGCCGGGGACGACCGCGCCCTCGCGGTCTGGCAGTCGGCCGTCGACGCCCTGGCGGACGGCATCGTGCTGGCCCAGAGCCTGCTCGACCCGTCCACGGTGATCGTCGGCGGCGGGCTGGCCGAGGCCGGCGACACGCTCTTCACTCCGCTGCGAGCGGCGGTCACCGAGCGACTGACCTTCCAGATGCCCCCGAAGGTCGTACCCGCCATGCTCAAAGACACCGCCGCATCCCTGGGCGCGGGCCTGCTCGCCTGGGATCTGCTCTCCCTGGAGGTGACCGCGTGACCACCGCGGACCGTGACCGTACTGCCCTGGCCGGCGCCCGACTGGTCCTGCCCGGCGGCGTCGTCGAGGGCGACCGCGTCTCCGTCGAGGGCGAGCGCATCGCCGGCCTCGGCGGCGACACCGAACCCGGCGACCTCGACCTGACCGGGTACACCGTCGTACCCGGCTTCGTCGACCTGCACGTCCACGGCGGCGGCGGCGCCTCGTACGCCTCCGGCATCGCCGAGGAGGCGCTGCTGGCCGCCCGCACCCACCTGGAGCACGGCACCACCACCACGGTGGCCTCCACCGTCACCGGCGAGATCGACGAGGTCGCCCGCCAGGCGCACGTCCTCTCCGAACTCGTCGAGGACGGCGTCCTGGCCGGCATCCACTTCGAGGGCCCGTTCATCTCGCACAACCGCTGCGGCGCCCACCGCCCCGACCTGCTGCGCGACCCCGACCCGGCGCTGGTGCGCAAGCTGGTCGACGCCGCCCGCGGCCACGCCAGGATGGTCACCCTGGCCCCCGAACTGCCCGGCGGCCTGGACTCGGTGCGGATGCTCGCCGACCTCGGCGTGATCGCCGCCGTCGGCCACACCGACTCCGACTACGCCACCACCCTGGAGGCGATCGAGGCCGGCGCCACCGTCGCCACCCACCTGTTCAACGCCATGCCCGGCATCGCCCACCGCGCCCCCGGCCCGATCGTGGCGCTGCTGGAGGACGAGCGGGTCACCGTCGAGCTGATCAACGACGGCGTGCACCTGCACCCCTCCGTGCTGGACCTCGCCTACGGCACCGCCGGCGCGAACCGGGTCGCCCTGATCACCGACGCGATGGGCGCGGCCGGCATGGGCGACGGCCTCTACCCGCTCGGCCCGCTCCAGGTCGAGGTCAAGGACGGCGTGGCCCGGCTGGTCGAGGGCGGCGCGATCGCCGGCTCCACCCTCACCCTGGACGTGGCCTTCAAGCGCTCGGTCACCGTCAACGGACTGAGCCTGAACCAGACCGTCGAGTCGCTGTCCGCCACCCCGGCCCGGCTGCTCGGCCTGAGCGACTCGATCGGCTCGCTGGAGACCGGCAAGTTCGCCGACCTGGTCGTGGTCGACTCCACGAGCTACGACCTGGTCGCGGTGATGCGCCGCGGCCGCTGGGTCCTCGGCGGCGAGAAGTTCCGGCCGGTGAAGTCCGGCTGACCCCGGGGCCGAACGCGACGGCCGCCCGTCCCCTCGGGGGGCGGGCGGCCGTGTCGCGTTCGGGGGCCGGCGTCAGCCGCTCGGCTCGATGGTGATCTGGTCGATCAGGATCGGCCCGGAGGGCACCGTGAAGACCACCGAGTTCGGCCCGGCCTGGAACTGCGGGAGTATCCAGGTGGAGTACCAGGAGGACGCCGGATCCTTCCCCGGCGAGTAGTTCTTGTACGCCAGCCCGCTCGGCCAGTCCTTGCCGTTCACCGAGGCCGCGCCCTTCACGTCCCCGCCGGCGTTGTTGTAGTGCACGGTCAGCTTGTACGTCCCGGCCGCGGCGATCTCGCCGGACCAGGTCACCGTGCCGCCCTGCTGGAGCGTCAGGTAGCTGCCGTCGGCCGACTTGGCGCCCTTGACGGCGTTGCCGGACGGCGCGTTCTGCCCCTGCAGCTGGCCCGCGTCCACGTTCGTCGGGCCGGAGACGGTGGTCGCGCTCGCCGACGGCGCGGCGCTCGCGGCCGTGCCCGACGGCGCCGGGGCGCTGGGGGTCTGCGGGGCGGCGGTGCCGGTGCCGCCCTTGGTGTCCTTGCCGCCGTCCGGGTCCCCGGTGGAGAGCGCTATGCCGGCGCCGATCGCTATCGCCGCGACCACGGCCACCGCGCCGATCACCGCGCCCTTGCTGCGGCCGCTGCCGCGGGGCTCCTCCCCCGGCTGCGGCCGGGAGTGCTCCGCGTAGCGGGTCTGCTGGGTGGGCGCGGCACCGTACTCGGGCTGCTGCCCCGGGCCGGGCTGGCCGTACGGGGCCTGCGGCTGGCCGCCCTGGTACCCCTGCGGCGGCATGCCCTGCTGGCCGTACGGCTGCGGCGGCTGCTGCTGCCGGGGCGGGTAGCCGTACTGCGCGCGCCCGACCTCCATCGGGCGGCTGTACGGCGTGCGCGGGACGCCCTGCTGCGGCTCGGCCGGCTGCCCGGTGGAACCGTCGGCCGGGCGGTAGAGGTAGCCGAACGGGTCGTCGTCCTGCGGGGCACCGCCCCCCTGGCCCTCGGGCACTCCGTTGCTGCCGGCGGTCGTCACGGTGGCCTGCTCCCCCATCCGGTGCGCCCCCGGCTGCGGGCGGCGCAGATCATCGACGCTGTCGTACCGGGAACCCTACCTGTCGTATGTGACGGCGGGAAAAGACCCCTTGACAACTCACGGGTAACCCGGACCGACCAGGGCGGACCGGGGCCCCGCCGCCGTCCGCCGGTTCAGCCCGCGCGCCGGTGCGAACGCTCGCCGCGCGCCCCGCGCACCGCCCCGCCCCGCGCCCGCTTCTCGTCGTACATCCGCTCGTCGGCGGTCTGCAGCACCTCCTCGATGCTCATCCCGCAGCCGGCCCAGCCGACCCCGAGGCTCACGCCCACCCGCATCGCCCGGCCGTCGATCCGCATCGGCGGGATGATCGCGCCCCGCAGCCGGTGGGCGAGGTCCTTCGCCTCCTCGCGACCGATCCCGTCGGCCAGCACCACGAACTCGTCACCGCCGAGCCTGGCCACCGTGTCGCCGTCCCGGACGGCCTGGCTCAGCCGCCGGGCGACCTCGACCAGCACCGCGTCGCCCGCGTTGTGACCGAACCGGTCGTTGATCGACTTGAAGCCGTCCAGGTCGCAGAAGAGCACCGCGAGCCCCTTGTCCACCGCCGCCGCACCGCCGGAGCGGAACGGCGAGGACCAGGCGTCGCCGCCCGGGCCGTACTCCGCCGGGACGACCGCGTGCACGTGCTCCCCGCAGGCCGGGCCGAGCGCGCCCGGCAGTTCCTCGGGCAGCCCGTAGCCGTGCACCCGCCCGGTGTACGGGTCCGCGCCCTCCGGCCCGTCGTACGCCGTGTGCGCGCTGTACGCCGTGTGCGCGCCGTACGTGTCGACCGGGTGGCCGTACGGCTGCGGGTAGGCCGCCTCGACCTGGCCGGCGGCACCGACCGGCTGCGGCCGGGCGCAGAGCCGGCGGGCCAGCCGGGCCTTGAGCTCGGCGCCGTTCGGCAGCCCGGTGAGCGCGTCGTGGCTGGCCCGGTGGGCGAGCTGGAACTCGTGCCGTTTGCGGTCCTCGATGTCCTCGACGTGGGTGAGCAGGAAGCTCGGGCCCTCGGCCGCGTCCGCGACGATCGAGTTGCGCAGGCAGACCCACTGGTAGCCGCCGTCCCGCCGGGACAGCCGCAGCTCGGCGCGGCCGCTCTCGGCGCTGGTGCGCTCCAGCAGCGCCCGGTCCTCGGGGTGCACCAGGTCGGCGAAGCTCTGCTGGCGCAGCACCGCCCGGGGCCGGCCGAGCAGTCGGCAGAGCGCGTCGTTGACCCTGGTCAGCTGGCCGCGCCCGGCACCGTGCAGCTCGGTGATCGCCATCCCGCTGGGCGCGTACTCGAAGGCCTGGCGGAAGCTCTCCTCGCTGGCCCGCAGGGCCTGCTGCTCCTTCTCCAGACGGGCCAGCGCGCGCTGCATCTCGGCCCGCAGCCGGGCGTTGCCGATCGCGATGGAGGCCTGCAGCGAGAACATCTCCAGTGCCTCGCGGGTCCACGCCCCGGGCCGCTTGCCGCTGCGCGGGCGGTCCACCGAGAGGACGCCGAGGAGGTCGCCGCCCGCGCTGTACATCGGGGCGAGCAGCCCGTCGGCGGGGTGCCAGTCGTTGGCGTACACCGGGAGCGGGCCGTCCCCGATCCAGCGCGGGATGTCACTGGCGACGGCCCAGCCGCGGTCGTACGGCAGGAAGCGCAGGGTGCCCCAGTGGTCGCTGACGCCGAGCAGCCGGTCCCAGGACTCCCGGGAGCCGACCTGGCCGAGCAGCACGGAGGGGCCGCCCATCGGGCTCTCCTCCAGTTCCCAGACGGCCGCCACCACGAGGTCGCCGTCCGGCCGGACCAGGCTGACCGCGGCGGCGTCGAAGCCGAGTCCGTGCACCGCGCCCTCGACGACGGCCTGGAGGGTGCCAGCGAGGCTGCGGGCAGCGTTGAGGTCCGCCACGACCCGGTGCAAGGTGCGGAGGGTCGCGAGACGGACGTACGGCTCCGACTCGGCTTCCATGCGGGGGCTCCCCGGCTGCTTCGGATAGTTCGTGATTGGTTATCGTCCGATTGCCAGAAGAACTGAATCACAGGGAGCACAGCGCTCGGCACGCTCGGTCAGCAATAGGCCATCACTTGTGACTTAAATCACACGAGACTAATGCACCCTTAATCAGTTCATCTGTCCCATAGCGGGACATACAGCGCTAGGGGAACAATTCTGGGGTCGACCGCAATGGGCCCGGGCTGAAGCCGAGTGCGCCCGCCACTCCGGCCGCTTCACTCCTACGAGTGAGTTCGGCCACCGGGCGCAACCCTTCGGCCGGACCGCCGGTCCTACGACCAAGGCCCGATGCGGTTTCTCCCGGGTGACGACTACCGTGCGGTACGTGTACCCGTCGCCGCAGCCCGAAGCTGCCCCCCACGCCACGCCCGACGAGTTCCGGGCTGCCCTCTCCCAGCTCGCCGCCGGCGTGAGCCTGGTGACCGTCCACGACCCGGAGGACGGCGAGGACGTCGGCATGACCGCCACGTCCTTCCTCTCGGTGTCGCTGGAGCCGCCGCTGGTGCTGATCTCGGTCCGCGAGGACTCCCGGATGGACGAGGTGCTCTCCCGGGCGGACACCTGGGCGGTCTCGGTGCTGACCGAGGGCCAGAAGACGCTCGGCTCCCGGTTCGCCATGAAGGGCCGGCTCAGCGACCGGCTGCTGTTCGCGGACACCCCGCACCACCGCGGCGCGCACACCGGCGCCCCGCTGATCGACGGCGCGCTGGCCACCGTCGAGTGCCGCACCGAGCAGCGGATACCCGCCGGCGACCACACCCTGCTGCTCGGCCGCGTCCTGGAGGCCGTGGTGCCCGACCCCGGCGGCCACCCGCTGCTCTACTTCCGCGGCGGCTACCGCACCCTGGGCTGAGGACCTCCGCCGGCTACTCGCCGCCCCGCGGCGCCCGGCGGCCCTGCTTGAGTTCGGAGCGGTGCCGCTTGTTGTACAGCCGCCGCTCGACCATCCCCCGGCTCGGCCTCGTCGCCCGCCGGGCCTTCGGCGGCGGTGCGCACGCCTCGGTCAGCAGCGCCGACAGCCGGGCCGCGGCCGCCTCCCGGTTGCGCCACTGCGAACGGAACTCCGAGGCCTGGACGACCAGCACCCGGCCGTCCACCAGCCGACCGGCCAGCCGCTCCAGCGCGCGCTCGCGCCACACCTCGGGCAGCGCCCTGGTCGAGGCCAGGTCGAAGCGCAGCTCCGCCCTGGAGTCGGAGGTGTTCACGTGCTGGCCGCCGGGGCCGGAGGAACGCGAGAAGCGCCAGACGAGCTCGGCGTCGGGGACGACCACCGACCCCCGTACGCGGATGGGCTCGGACATGCGTCCATCATCCCGCGCCCGGCCCGCGCGGTCACCCGGTTATCGGTACGGCCGCCGGTTTCCGCACCCGGTTACCTCCGGGCGCCCCGAGCCCCGACAATGGCCTACGTGATCGAGCTCGGCTACTCCCTCTCCAACCGCTTCCCCGACCCCCCGCAGACGGACTACCGCACCGCGTCCGTGCACGCCCTGCGGTACGACCTGTTCTGCGGCGACGTCTACCTGGACGGCGAGGGCGCCGAGCTGTCCACCGCCTGGGGCTGGGTGCCGGTGCTCGACTTCGCCTGGGCGCTGTGCGACATCGCCGAGCTCCTGGACCGCGACCCGGACGGCGGCCGGGCCGCCCGGGTGCAGACCGCGGACCTCGACTTCACCCAGAACACCGAGCTGCTGCGCTTCGCCCGCCGCTTCAACTGGGTCGAGGTCACCGCCACCTGGCTGCCGGACGAGCCGCCGGTGGTGGTCCGGCACGGCGAACTGCGGCGCGAGGCCCGGGACTTCCTCCAGGACACCCTGGCCGACCTCTTCGACATGCACTCCGGTCTGGCCGACAACCCGAACATCTGGACGCTGCAGGGGCGGTTCCGGCGGATCTGACACCGGCTTTGCCCGGGCTTTGCCCTCCGATTGGCGCCCACGAAGAATTCACGGCCCCTGCGGAACCAAGCCGCCGGAGTATTGCGTTGTCCCGGGAAATAGCGAACGAAGCGAACGAAGGGACTGCAATCGTCATGCCAGTGAGCCTCTCCAAGGGTGGCAACGTCTCGCTGACCAAGGAGGCCCCCGGCCTGTCCGCGGTCACCGTCGGCCTGGGCTGGGACGTCCGCACCACGACCGGCGCCGAGTTCGACCTCGACGCCAGCGCGATCGTCCTGAACGCGGACGGCAAGGTGCTGTCCAACGCCCACTTCGTCTTCTTCAACAACACCAGCACGCCGGACAACACCGTCGTGCACACCGGTGACAACCGCACCGGTGAGGGCGCGGGCGACGACGAGTCGATCAACGTCAACCTGGCCGGCCTGCCGGCCGAGGCCGTCAAGATCACCTTCCCGGTCACCATCTACGACGGCGTCGCCCGCGGCCAGAACTTCGGCCAGGTCCGCAACGCCTACATCCGCGTGGTGAACGCGGCCGGCAGCGCCGAGATCGCCCGCTACGACCTCTCCGAGGACGCCGCCACCGAGACCGCGATGATCTTCGGCGAGCTCTACCGCAACGGCGCGGAGTGGAAGTTCCGCGCCGTCGGCCAGGGCTACGCCTCCGGCCTGGCCGGCATCGCCCAGGACTTCGGCGTCCAGATCTGACGCACCCGCGGGAAATGCCGCGGCGCGGGAAGCCGGTTCTCCGACTTCCCGCGCCGCGGTTTCCGTTTTCCCGGGGCCGCCGGGCCGAGGCCCGGCGGGCCTCAGCGCGAGGCGCGCAGCTCCGGCAGCTGGATCAGCTCGGTCTCGTCCTCCGGCGTCAGGTCCACCACCGTCGGCTCGCCCGGCTCCGTCCGCTCGGCCGACTCCGCCGCCCGGGCCTCCGCCTCGGCCTTCGCGGCCACCGCCTCGTCGCCCACCACGTCCGCCAGGTCGGCGCGCTCCCCCAGCTCGGCGACGCTGCCCACCGCCGGCGCCGGGGCGGCCGGGGCCGCCGGGCGCACCGGGGCGGCCGAGCCGCGGCCGAAGAAGCTGAAGCCCTGCCCGCGGGCCGGCCCGGACTGCGCCGGCCGCGGCCGCTGCCGCTCCACCGGCGCGGGCGCCGCGGCGGGCACCGAGGGCGTGCCGCCGAGCTGACCGACCGTCGCCGTCAGCGCCGGACGCACCGGCTCGGGCCGCACCGCCGGCCGGGCCGCCGATTGGGCCGCCGACTGGGCCGCCGACTGGGCCGCCGGAGCCTGCCCCGGGGTGGGCACCGAGGGCACCACCGGGGCCGGCACGGCCACCGGGGCGGGTGCCGGAGCCGGAACGGCGGCAGCGGCGGTGGCGGCGGCCGTACGCGCCCGCAGCGCCACCTCGGCCCCCGCCGTGCGCTCCCGCTGCGCCTCCTCCTCCGCCGCGCGGCGCTCCAGCAGCCGCAGCACGGCCGCCGCCCGCACGAACGCGGCCGGGCTGGCCGGGTGCTTCGGACGGCTCGCGGCGAGCGCCCGCTGGGCCGCCTCGGCCTCCTTGAGCGCCTGCTCGGCCACCGCCACGGCCCGCTCGCGCAGCAGTCGTGCGATCTCCGTCTCGGCCTTGGCCAGCCGCGACTTCTCCGCCGTCAGCCGCCGCCCGAAGCGGGTGGCCCGCTCCTCGGCGACCTCGGCCGCGTACTCGGCCTCGGCCAGCTGCTCCTCGAACCGCTCCTCGGCGCGCAGCCGCTGGGCCGCGGACATCTCGGCGGCCGCCCGGGCCGCCTTGTCCCGCTGGCGCAGCAGCAGCGCGAAGCCGAGCGTCGCGATCACGGCCGCGACGCCCACCGAGCGCACCAGGACGGTGTCCTGACTGAAAAGCAGCGCGGCCAGTGCGGCGACCAGCAGTACGCCGGCGGCGGTGGGGGGAAAGGCCCGGCCGAGGACGGAGGAATGACGGTGGCGTCCGCGAGACATGCCCAAGAAACTAGCGTGCGAATTGGGGCCGTGTCAGCCCAGGGTCCCCTTCCGCCCTTGACAGGGGGAGGTTTTTACCGCACGTGCCCGGCCTCTCACGCAAGATCACGAAGAAAGCCCTGCTCAGCGGCGTCCGGCCGGGGCCTCAGCGGTGCGAGGCCGCCGGACCGCCCGGGTCGTCGTGGTTCTCCGGCAGCTTGCACACGTGCTGGATCCAGAGCGCCGCCGCGATCACCGCGGCCCCCGCCAGCACCGCGAGCCCGGCCGTCACGGCCTGGTCCTTGCGGGCCGACACGTCCAGCTCGCCCAGCAGGTGGATCCCCGCCCCCGCGTAGACGCCGGTGACCACCGACGAGACCAGCGCACTGGCCTGCCCCAGCACCACGGCCCGGGCCGCCAGCAGCGGGTCGACCCCCTTCGCCCCGGGCTGCCGCTCGCGCACCGCCTTCAGCCGGGCCCGCAGCGACAGCGCGGTCGCCAGCAGGATCACCGCCACCGCCGCGAGCACCACCGGCGCCGCGGCCGGCACGGCCGGCAGCGTGTCCACGGAGGCCCACAGCTTGGAGCCCGCCCAGGACAGCGCCGTCGTGGCGACGGTGATGCCGATCAGCAGACGGAGGCGAAGCAGCTTCACTCGGAGGATGTCCTTCCCGGGTACCGGAACCGGTCGCCCGCCCGGTGGCCCGGCGCGGCGACGCCAAGCCACCGTACCGGGCCCGGCCGGGCGGACCCGCGCGAACGGCGGACACCTACTCGTACGGCCGGGCCCCCGGCCGAGTTCCCAGGCCCGGGGCCCGGGGCCACGCCCCGGGCCGTGCCGGACCGGCGCTACTCCGGCAGCGTCAGCCGGATGTCCTCGCGGCGCTTCACGCCCTGCGCGTCCGGGCCGCCCAGCGCGGTCAGCAGCGCGTCCACCCGCCCGTGCCCGGGCACCTCGGCCTCCGGCTGGGCGTCCAGCCAGGGGGCGAGGACGAAGGCCCGCTCGTGCGAGCGCGGGTGCGGCAGCAGCAGCTGCGGGTCGTCGCTCAGCACGCCCTCGTAGGCCAGGATGTCGACGTCCAGGGTGCGCGGGCCCCAGTGGACGGTCCGCACCCGCCCGAAGGCGTCCTCGATGGCGTTGCCGCGCTCCAGCAGGTCCCGCGGGGGCAGCGAGGTGCGCAGCACGACGACCGCGTTGTAGTAGTTCGGCTGCTCCTCGGGGCCGCCGACGGCCTCCGTCTCGTACACCGCGGAGACGGACTTGATCTTCAGCCCCGGGGTGTCGGCGAGCGCGTCGACGGCGCCCTGGAGGGTGTCCAGCCGGTTGCCCAGGTTGCTGCCGAGCGCGACCACCGCCCAGCGCTGGCTGTGCAGCGTGGTGTCGACGGAGTCCACCCGGCTCTCCAGGTCGAACGTGCTCGGCGAGGCGGTCGGGTCACTGGTGCTCATCGATGAATTCCCTCTGCATCGGATACCGGGCGCGCGGTGGGGGTCATGCGCGGCCCCGGTGGATGGTCACGGTCACGTCGTCGAACGGCACGGTGATCGGGGCGTCCGGCTTGTGCACGGTGACCTCGACCTCCTCGACCGCTTCGTGCTTGAGGCACTGGTCGGCGATCCGCTGGGCCAGCGTCTCGATCAGGTCGACCGGCTCACCGGCGATGATCGCGGTGACCTCCTCCGCCACGAGGCCGTAGTGCGCGGTGCGGGTGAGGTCGTCTCCGGCCGCGGCGGGGCGGGTGTCCAGGTACAGGACGAGGTCGACCACGAAGGTCTGCCCCTCGACGCGCTCGCGCTCGAAGACGCCGTGGTGGCCCCGGGCTCGCAGCCCCCGCAGGGTGACGCGGTCCAGCAAACGAATCACTGCTCCCAGTCGGACGGGCCCCACCCGGAGACAGGCATGGACGGGCAGGGCGAAGGCGGGCAGCACGCCCGCCACTCCGTTTCGAATCTACCCGCGAGCACGGACAACGCCTGACCGTCCTACCCGGCACGAACCGACGCCACGCGCACCGATATGGCAATTGACGTGAACGTTCGGTGACCACCCGGAAATTCCCGGTGACTTCCCGGCGCGGAATTCCCGGAGTCGCCGGAATCAGCTCTCCTCGTCGTCGTCCCCGCTGGTCAGAACGGGTGAACCGTGATGCGACCAGAGCTTCCACCCGGCTGGGGTACGGCGGAACAGATTCGTCGACACGACCTTTCCGCCGACCAGCGGTCCGAGTTCCCCCTCCTCCTCCGACTCGCCGCCGGACAGGATGTTCTCGGTGCACGTGACAAGGGCCACATCGCCGTGCACCTCGGCCTCGACATCGGTCAGGAAGAACTGGATGTACTCCGTGTTCATCATGATCAGCATGTACGAGCGGGTCACCTGGGCCCGGCCGCGCAGCACCGGCCAGCCCGGGTGGACGCACACCACGCCGCCCTTGTCGTCGGCGTCCGCGGCGCCCAGCCAGGCGTCCTCGACCGCTTCCAGGTCCCCCCGCTCCAGCGCCTCGTAGAGCCCCCGGTTCGCCGCGAGCACGGCCTCCAGGTCCGCCGCCCCGGCCCGACCCGCCGTACCGCCGCTCAACCTGCCGTCACCCGTCACAGACCCTCCCTCACCCCAACCGCGCCGCGTGCTGCCATGCCGCGACGACCCGGACGGCATCCGCCGTGCCGGACACGTCGTGCACCCGCACCGCCCAGGCTCCGGCCCGGGCGGACAGCACCGACACCGCGGCCGTCGCGTCGTCGCGTTCCCGGGCCGGGCGCAGTTCCCCGGTTGCCGGGTCGGCGAGCAGCGTACCCAGGAACCGCTTGCGCGAAGCCGCCACGAGCACGGGACGGCCGAGCGCGGTGAGCGCGTCCAGCCGCCCGAGCAGCGCCCAGTTGTGCTCGGAGGTCTTGGCGAAGCCGAGCCCCGGGTCGAGGATCAGCTGGTCCTCCTTGACCCCGGCGGCCAGCAGCGCGTCCACCCGGTCGCCCAGTTCGGCGACCACGTCCCGGACCACGTCGTCGTAGACGGCCATCCGGTCCATGTCGGCGGACTGCCCGCGCCAGTGCATCACCACGAAGGGCGCGCCGGTCTCGGCGACCACCCGGGCCATCGCCGGGTCGGCGAGCCCGCCGGAGACGTCGTTGACGATCGCGGCGCCGGCCTCGACGGCCCGCTCGGCGACCGAGGCCCGCATGGTGTCCACGGAGACCAGCACCCCGGCGTCGGCGAGCTCGCGCACCACCGGGAGCACCCGGCGCAGCTCCTCCTCCTCGGGCACCCGCCGCGTGCCCGGCCGGGTGGACTCGCCGCCCACGTCCACCAGGTCCGCGCCCCGGGCCCGCAGCGCGAGGCCGTGCGCGATCGCCTTGGCGGGGTCGTGCCACATCCCGCCGTCCGAGAAGGAATCGGGCGTGACGTTGACCACACCCATCACGGCGCAACGCTCCAGCCGCGGCAGACCGGCCGGCAGGGAGAAGGACGGCGAATCGTTCATGCCTCCCATTATCGAACGGGGCCCCCGCCGAGGGTTCTCGGCGGGGGCCCCGTTCGGTGCCGGCGGGCCCCGGAGGGCGGCCGCGGGCCTCAGGCGGCCTCGGTGACCTCCCGGGTCGACGGGACCGGCATCAGCCCCTCGCGCTGCCGCTTGCGGCCGAAGCGGGGCATCCCGAGGGTGATGAAGGCCTCCGCCTGCATCGCGGCGAAACCGATCCGCGGCAGGTCCCGGGTGCTCGGGAAGACCAGGAAGCGCGGCTCCCACTCGGGCTGGAACTTGGCGTTGAACTTGTACAGCGACTCGATCTGGAACCAGCGCGACAGGAACACCAGCAGCCCGCGCCAGGCGCGCAGCACCGGACCGGCGCCGATCCGCTCGCCGCGGGCCAGCGCCGAGCGGAACATCGCGAAGTTGAGCGACACCCGGCGCACGCCCATCGCGGGCACCGCCTGGAGCGCGGCGACGATCAGCAGCTCGTTCAGGCCCGGGTCGGCGGCGCGGTCGCGGCGCATCAGCTCCAGCGAGATGCCGTCCGGCCCCCAGGGCACGAAGTGCAGCACGGCCTTCAGGTCGTCGCCGCCCTCCTCGCCCTCCTCCGGGGCCTTGTGGGCGGTGACCACCACACACGCGTCGTCCAGCGGGTCGCCGAAGCGGCCGAGGGCCATCGAGAAGCCGCGCTCGGTGTCGGTGCCGCGCCAGCGGGCGGCGGCGTCGGCGATCCGGTACTTCTCCTCCGCGGTGAGCTCGGAGACCCGGCGCACCTTGCAGGAGTAGCCGTTGCGCTCGATCCGCTTGACCATCTGGCGCACGTTGCGCATGGCCCGGCCGGAGAGCGAGAAGGAGGCGGTGTCCACGATCGCCTCGTCGCCGAGCTCCAGCGCGTCCAGCTCCGCCTCGCGGGTCCAGACCTCGCCGCCGACCTCGCTGCACCCCATCACCGCCGGCACCCAGGCGTGCTCGCGGGCCTCGGCCATGAACACCTTGATCGCGCCGGGCCAGGCCTCGACGTCGCCGACCGGGTCGCCGGAGGCCAGCATCACGCCGGAGACCACCCGGTAGGAGATGGCGGCCTTGCCGGTGGGCGAGAACAGCACGCTCTTGTCGCGGCGCAGCGCGAAGTAGCCGAGCGAGTCGCGCTCGCCGTGCCGTTCGAGCAGCTCGCGGACCCTGTCCTCGTCCTCCGCGGTCAGCTCGGGCTTCGGCTTGCCCGGGCGCAGCGCCAGGTAGGCGGTGGTGAAGGCGGTCAGCAGGCCGAGCCCGCCGAGCAGGTAGGCGACCAGGTCGGACATCCGGTCGTTGTTGTACCGGACCGGGCCCTCGAAGCCGAACAGTCCGTACCCGACGTGCTGCAGGCGCTCGGCCAGGCCCGGGTGGCCGATCTCGTACTTGGTCCGGGTGCTCACGATCAGCAGGCCGAGCAGCACGCTGAGGACGCCCATGACGACCAGGTTGACCACCGCGCGCCAGCGGGTGCGCGGGTCGGCCTTGGCGTAGAACTCGCGCTGGTGCACCAGCATCACGGCGAGAAGCACCAGCGAGACGACCGCCGGGCCGATCTGGTGCCAGCGCACGATGTGCAGTGCGGCGCTGACCGGCAGCAGCACGCAGACCACCCGCCAGGCCCGCCGCTTGCGCCGGCGCAGCGCGTGCGCCAGCGGCACCAGCAGGATGCCGACCATCAGCGTGCCGACCGCCGCCAGGCTGGTCGTGCCGCCCGGCAGCTGCCCCGTGAAGGTGTGCATCCTGGTGTGCCGGAGCTTGGGGAACACCGCGCCGGCGATGTCCAGCAGGCCGATCAGCAGACAGGCGTAGCCGACCGCTCCGGGGAGCCAGGCCCTGGGAACGGCGGACGCCTGCTTGCGCAGCGTCTGCAGGCCGCGTCGACGGCGGGACGGCTGCTCGGGGCTCGGCTCAACGGACACGGGAACGCTCATGGAAGCTCAGCGTAGAGGCTGCGGTGCGGTGTCCCGTCACTCCGGGGGAGGGCGCGTGATGGACCTTCATGCCTATTCCTTCATCAGGCAATGCGCATACCAAGGACCCGGAAACGGTCGGTAAACCGGGGCCGTGGTCGCGCTGCGGGTTGAGCCGGCGGTGGGAGCCGGGGGCCCGCCGCAGCGTGGCGCGGCAGGGCCCTCCGGGACGCGTTACGTACGGTGGACGCCGCATTCTAGGGCGCCGGTTGCCTGCGACTCCCCCCGCCCTGCCGGCCTGCCCCGGCGTCCGGACGGCCTAGCCACGGTGGCCCGGCCTGACGGACCGCCAGACGATGAAACCTGCACCGCCAGTGTCCCACCGGAAGGCCGACGGCATGGAACTGACCAGCGAAGCGCTGGTGAACTCGCTGCTCGCGCTCGGCGTCGCGGCAATCGTCACGACCCTGTGGCTCTGGCCGCGGCTGGCGCCGCAGCGCCCGCTGCCGGTGCTCGGCCGGATCGGACTGCTGACGGTCGTTCAGGCCTCCGTCCTGGCCGTGCTCGCCCTGTCGGTGAACAACTCCTTCGGGTTCTACACCTCCTGGGGTGACCTGCTCAGTCCGGGCGGCGCCCAGCTCGCGCTGGCCGGCAACGACAACCACAAGGGCGGCGCCCCGGTCGCCGACGCACTGGTCCAGCCCACCACCGAGGGCGGCCTGGAGACCATCACCAACCTGCCGAAGGGCCCGCCCGAGGAGGTCGGCAAGGTCGAGTCGGTCCGGGTCAGCGGCAAGGAGACCGGCTTCTCCGACCAGATGTTCGTCTACCTGCCGCCCGCGTACTTCGACCCCAAGCTCGCCCTGGTCCGCTTCCCCGTCCTGCTGGCCATCGCCGGCTACCCGGGCACCACCCTGAACCTGCTGCACGAGCTCCCCCTCGCCCAGACCGCGATCGAGCTGCAGCGCTCCGGCAAGATGCCGCCGACCGTCCTGGTGATGGCCCGACCGGCCGTCGTGCCGGCCCGGGACACCGAGTGCGTGGACGTCCCCGGCGGGCCGCGCACCGAGACCTGGTTCGTCAAGGACGTCCCCGAGGCCATCCTCGGCAACTACCGGGTGGGCCGCACGGCCGGCTCCTGGGGCACCCTCGGCTACTCCACCGGCGGCAGCTGCGCGCTGCGCCTGGCGATGCGCTTCCCGAACGTCTACGGCAGCGCGGCGAGCCTGCACGGCGACTTCACCGTGCGCCAGGACAACTACACCGGCGGCGACCTCTTCAACGGCGACAAGGCACTGGCCCAGCAGCACGACCTCGGCTGGCGGCTGCAGAACCTGCCGGTCCCCGCCCTCAACCTGCTGGCCGTCTCCACCCGCACGGAGGGCGACTACCCGCAGACCGTCCAGTTCGTCGAGCAGGCCACCAGGGCAGCGGCGGCCAACCCCCAGTTCAAGGTCGACTCGCTCTACCTGGACGACGGCGGCCACAACTTCGACAGCTGGACCAGGGAGCTGCCGGCCACGCTCGAATGGCTGGGAGCCCATCTCGGCTAGGGATTGCCGCTGGGACAGGTGAGTGACTACCCGCCGGTCGGCCCGGACGGCCGGCGCTCGGGGGGAACGTATCGCGACCGCCCGTCGGCCCCCGCCGGGCACCGCCCCGGACCGCGCAGGAGGCGCCGTGCTGAGCACCCGCTCGCTCTTCGACGAGATCTACCGGAACGACCAGGCCTACCAGCTGTTCTGCAGCATCGCGGCCGGCGGCGAGGACCAGGGCGGCTGGGAGAACGAGCGGATCACCACGCTCACCCGGGATCCCGTCCTCGCCCCGAAGGTCGCCCGGCACGGTGCCGACGAGCGCAAGCACGGCCGGATCTTCGCCCAGCTGCTGCACAAGCGCGGCCTGCCCAAGGTGCCCGTGCCGGACGAGGCCGACTACTGCATGCTGCTGGAGCGCCAGGGCGTCGGGCTCTCGCACGAGCGGCTGAACAGCACCGTCCCGCTGACCGACCGCGAGATCATCACCTACCTCGCGCACAGCCGGGTCACCGAGCAGCGCGCCGCCGAGCAGATGCGCCGGCTGGTCAAGGCCTACGCCGACAACCCCGCCCTCGGCCGGGCGATGCGGATGATCTCCGCCGACGAGGACAACCACCTCGCCTACTGCCACGAGGAGCTGCTGCGGCTGGTCTCCGAGGGCCACGGCCCGTACATCCGGCACGCCCTGGAGACCAGCGCGCGCGGCGAGATCCGCACCCACCGGGACGTCGGGCTCGCCGTCACCGCCCGGATGGCCCGGATCCTGCGCTGGCCGCGCTGGCAGCTCGCCCTGGTCGTCCTCGGGGTGCACGCGCTGTACCTGTACGACCGCGCCTACGGCTGGCGCCGGATGGTCACGCTGCGGATGCCCGAGCGCCGCAACGCCCTGGGCACCCCGGCCCCGCCGCACGCGGAGCACGGGGTGCTCTGAGCCGCGTCCGGCTCCACGCGGGCCGGTGCCGCTAGCGGCCGATGATGAGGCTCATCGCCTCGGCCCGGGTGGCCGGGTCGCGCAGCTGGCCGCGCACGCAGGAGGTGATGGTCTTGGCGCCGGGCTTGCGGATGCCGCGCATCGACATGCACATGTGCTCGCACTCGACCACGACGATCGCCCCGCGCGGCTCCAGGATCCGCATCAGGGCGTCGGCCACCTGGCTGGTCAGCCGCTCCTGCACCTGGGGCCGGCGGGCGTAGACGTCGACCAGCCGGGCAAGCTTGGACAGCCCGGTGATCTTGCCGCTGGTGGACGGGATGTACCCGACGTGGGCCACGCCGCGGAACGGCACCAGGTGGTGCTCGCAGACCGAGGTCAGCTCGATGTCCTTGACCAGCACCATCTCGTCGTGGCCGAGGTCGAAGGTGGTGGTGAGGACGTCCTCGGGCTCCTGCCACAGGCCCGCGAATATCTCCTTGTAGGCACGCGCCACCCGGGCCGGGGTCTCCAGCAGACCCTCGCGGTCCGGGTCCTCCCCGACGGCGAGCAGCAGCTCGCGGATGGCGTTCTCGGCCCGCTTCTGGTCGAAGGTACCGACGGCGGGCGGACCGTCCAACGTCACCGGGTCGATCATGCGGGCCTCGCTTAGGTGTGGGAAGACTCTGGCTGAACAGCACGGATGCCGCGCCTCCAGGGTACAAACCCTGGTGACGCGGCATCCATTCCCTGCGGAAGCGGGGTCAGCCCTCGGTCGGCGGCTCGGTGGCCGGCAGCGGCGGGAGCTTCACGACGTCCACCGGAGCGGTCTCGCCGGAGGCGGCGCCGTTGGTGAGCGCCAGCTCCTTCGGGGACTGCACCGGGGGCCGGGTGGACGGCGTGCGGCGGGCGGAGCCCGTCCAGGCCGGCCGGGCCGGGCGCTTGACGATCGGGGCGAAGACCTCGGCGATCTGCTCCTTGTTGAGGGTCTCCTTCTCCAGGAGCTCCAGGACCAGGTTGTCGAGCACGTCGCGGTTCTCGACCAGGATCTCCCAGGCCTCGTTGTGCGCCGTGTCGATGAGCTTCTTGACCTCTTCGTCGACCAGCCCGGCGACCTCTTCCGAGTAGTCGCGCTGGTGGCCCATCTCGCGGCCCAGGAACGGCTCCGAGCTGTCGGAGCCGAACTTGATCGCGCCGAGGCGCTCGGTCATGCCGTACTGGGTGACCATGGCCCGGGCCGTCGCGGTGGCCTTCTCGATGTCGTTCGAGGCACCGGTGGTCGGGTCGTGGAAGACCAGCTCCTCCGCCGCGCGCCCGCCCATCATGTAGGCGAGCTGGTCGAGCATCTCGTTGCGGGTGGTGGAGTACTTGTCCTCGTCCGGCAGCACCATGGTGTAGCCGAGGGCCCGGCCGCGGGACAGGATGGTGATCTTGTGCACCGGGTCGCTGTACTGGCAGGCCGCCGCGACCAGGGCGTGACCGCCCTCGTGGTACGCGGTGATCTTCTTCTCCTTGTCGGACATGATCCGCGTGCGCTTCTGCGGACCGGCCACGACGCGGTCGATCGCCTCGTCCAGGATGCCGTTGTCGATCAGCTTCTTGTCCGAACGGGCGGTCAGCAGGGCCGCCTCGTTGAGGACGTTCGACAGGTCGGCGCCGGTGAAGCCGGGGGTGCGCTTGGCGACGGCCGACAGGTCGACGTCGGGCGCGATCGGCTTGCCCTTCTGGTGCACCTTGAGGATGTCCAGCCGGCCCTGGAGGTCGGGGCGCTCCACCGCGATCTGGCGGTCGAAGCGGCCCGGGCGCAGCAGCGCCGGGTCCAGGATGTCGGGGCGGTTGGTGGCGGCGATCAGGATCACGCCGCCCTTGACGTCGAAGCCGTCCATCTCGACCAGCAGCTGGTTGAGGGTCTGCTCGCGCTCGTCGTGGCCGCCGCCGAGGCCCGCGCCGCGGTGCCGGCCGACGGCGTCGATCTCGTCGACGAAGACGATCGCCGGGGCGTTCGCCTTGGCCTGCTCGAAGAGGTCGCGGACGCGGCTGGCGCCGACGCCGACGAACATCTCGACGAAGTCCGAACCGGAGATGGAGTAGAACGGCACCCCGGCCTCGCCGGCGACGGCGCGCGCCAGCAGGGTCTTGCCGGTGCCGGGCGGGCCGTAGAGCAGCACGCCCTTGGGGATCTTGGCGCCGACGGCCTGGAACTTGGCCGGCTCCTGGAGGAACTCCTTGATCTCGTGGAGCTCCTCGACCGCCTCGTCCGCGCCGGCGACGTCGGCGAAGGTGGTCTTCGGGGTGTCCTTGGTGAGCAGCTTGGCCTTGGACTTGCCGAACTGCATGACCCGGGAGCCGCCGCCCTGCATCTGGTTCATCAGGAACAGGAAGACCAGGACGATGATCACGATCGGGAGCATCGACAGCAGCAGGCTGACGAAGGTGCTCTGCTTCTCCGGGCTGATGGTGTAGCCCTCGGCGAGCGTGCTCGAGTCCTTGTCGTTGACCTGCGCCTGGAGCTTGTCGGCGATGGCGACGCCCTGGTCGCCGATGTACGAGGCCTGGAACTTGGTTCCGGACGGGGCCTTGCCCGTACCGGAGCTGGGCAGCGTTGCGCCGTCCTTCAGCTGGATCTTGATCGTGTTCGAGTCACCGGTGGTGATCTGCGCCGACTTGACGTTGTGCGCGTCGATCGCCGCGACGACCTGACCGGTGTCCACCGTCTTGTAGCCGTTCGAGTCCGAAACGACCTGCATCAGTACGATGACGGCGAGGACGGCCAGCACGATCCACATGATCGGCGCACGGAAGTATCGCTTGACGTCCATCCATGCGGGGCGTTGCCGCCCCGTCCCTCCTGCCACTCAACGGCGCCGGGGGGCTGTTGGGCCGCGGCGCATCCGATTGGTGCTCATGTGAAGAGCGGTTTATTGGACCGTACCGCAGTCCGACCCACCCATGGCGGGAGCACGGCGAGACGGCTTTGGTTCTCTGTCCCCCGGGGGACAACGGGCGGGAACGGCCTACTGTTCCCGCCCGTAGCCCGAACGGGGCCCTCAGCCGCCGTAGACGTGCGGGGCGAGGGTGCCGATGAAGGGGAGGTTGCGCAGCTTCTCCGCGTAGTCCAGGCCGTAGCCGACCACGAACTCGTTGGGGATGTCGAAACCGACGTACTTCACGTCGATCTCGACCTTGGCCGCGTCCGGCTTGCGGAGCAGGGTACAGACCTCCAGCGAGGCCGGGCCGCGCGAGCCCAGGTTGCCCAGCAGCCAGGACAGCGTCAGACCCGAGTCGATGATGTCCTCGACGATCAGGACGTCACGGCCGGCGATGTCGGTGTCCAGGTCCTTCAGGATCCGCACCACGCCGGAGGACTTGGTGCCCATGCCGTACGAGGAGACGGCCATCCAGTCCATGGTGACCTGCGAGTGCAGGGTCCGGGCCAGGTCGGCCATGACCATGACGGCCCCCTTGAGGACGCCGACGATCAGCAGGTCCTTGCCTGCGTAGTCCCGGTCGATGCGCTCGGCCAGCTCGAGGAGCTTGGCGTCGATCTCGTCCTTGCTGATGAGCACCTTCGCGAGGTCAGCGCCCATGTCGTTCTGGTCCACCGGGGATACGTCCTCAAACGTTCGGGGTCTTTGTGGCCGGCGGTCGGCTCCCCCGGGGCATGCCTCGCCCGTCAGTCGCCCTGCCGCCGAAAGACCAGCGTGCCACACCTGCGGGTGGCCTCGACGCCCCCGGGTAGGTGCAGCGGGCCCTGTCCGCGCCATCCGGTGACCAGCAGGTCGATCGTCTCCAGGTGCCGGGCGAACAGGTCCCCGGCCGGACAGCCCGCCCGCAGCGCGGCCCTGCGCAGCACCCGGCGGCGCACCGCGGGCGGCAGTTCGGCCAGTTTCACGGCGTCCAGGGCGCCGTCGCCCGTACGGAGGTCGCGTTCGGCCAACGAGGCCCACTGGTCCAGGGCGTCCGCGTCGTCGCGGAAGAGCCGGGCGGTGCGGGCCAGCGCCTCGACCACTCCGCCGCCCAGGTGCTTCTCCAGGACCGGGAGCACCTCGTGGCGGACCCGGGAGCGGGTGTAGGCGGGATCACAGTTGTGCGGGTCGTCCCAGACCGGGATCGACTGGGCGGCGCAGGCCTGCCGGGTGGCCGCCCGGTCCAGCTCCAGCAGGGGGCGGCGGTAGCGGCCCTTCTGGGCGGGCATCCCGGCCAGGGAGCGGGCGCCGGAGCCGCGGGCCAGGCCCAGCAGCACGGTCTCGGCCTGGTCGTCCCGGGTGTGGCCGAGCAGCACCGCGATCGCGCCGTGGCGCTCGGCGGCCTCGTCCAGGGCGGCGTAGCGGGCGTCCCGGGCGGCGGCCTCCGGGCCGCCGGCGCGGCCGACCCGCACCGGGACGGCCTCCACCGGGTCGAGGCCCAGCGTGCTCAGCCGGTCGGCCACCTGGGCGGCGCGCTCGGCGGAACCGGCCTGGAGGCCGTGGTCGACGGTGACGGCGCCGACCCGCAGGCCGATCTTGGGCGCCTCGAAGGCGGCGGCGATGGCCAGGGCCATCGAGTCCGCGCCGCCGCTGACCGCGACCAGCACCAGCGGCGAGCCGGGCGCGGCCGGGGTGCGGGGCAGCCCGGAGGGGTGGCGGGCGGCGTTGCCGATCAGCGTGGTGCCGACCGCGGCGCCCACCAGCGGAGCCCCGGCGGGGCGCTCCCGGGGCGCGCGCACGGGCGCGGTGAAGGTGGAACCGGCCTCGGCGGCGAGGTCGGTGAGCGTACGGCGAACGGCCAGGCGTATCGCGGCGACGGCGGGGTGAGGGCCCACGGCGGACGACTCCTCGGCGGAGGGGGGACAGGACTCGCGGCGGACGCGGCGGGGACCGCGAACCGGCATGAGCGCCCGGTTACCGGGCGCTCACAGATGGTGGCAGATAGTGGCTGCCCACTACGCCACCCGCGCCCCCGGTACGACCACCGTCCCACGTTCGGGTGAATGAAGAAACGCTTCTTCACGCGTGGTCCAGCTGATTGGACCACTCGTACGAGCAGGTTCGGGCGACGCGCGCCGCTCGCCGCCCGGCCCCCGGAGCGCCCAGGCCCCCACCGGCGCCCCCGCCGCGGTCAGCGGGCCACCCGGGCCACCCAGGCGGCCGGGTCGTGGATCTCGTCCTTGGTCGGCAGGGTGTTCGGCGAGGTCCACACCCGGTTGAACCCCTCCATGCCGACCTGCTCCACCACGCCGCGCACGAACACCGCGCCGTCCTGGTACTGCCGCAGCTTCGCGTCCATGCCGAGCAGCCGGCGCAGCAGCAGGTCGAGCCGGTTGGCGCCGCGGTCCCGGCGCTGCTGGAACTTCTCCCGGATCTCGGCGACCGTCGGCACCACGGCCGGCCCGACGCCGTCCATCACCACGTCCGCGTGGCCCTCCAGCAGCGACATCACGGCCGTCAGCCGGCCGAGGATCTCGCGCTGCGCGGGCGACTGGACGATCTCCAGCAGGTTCCCGGACGAGGCGCTCTCCCGGCTGCCGCCGCCCGGCAGTCCGCCGAGCGAGCCCGCCGCGTCCCGCAGCCGCTCCAGCAGGGCGCCCGGGTCGACGTCCGTCTCGGAGAGGAAGGACTGCACCTCGGACTGGATGTGGTCGCGCAGCCACGGCACGGCGGTGAACTGCGTCCGGTGGGTCTCCTCGTGCAGGCAGACCCAGAGCCGGAAGTCGGACGGGTCGACGTCCAGCTCCCGCTCGACGTGCACGATGTTCGGCGCGACCAGCAGCAGCCGGCCCGGCCCGGGGCCCTCCGGCCCCAGCCGCGGCTTGTCGAACAGCGCGGCCGGACTGTCCGGGGCGTCCAGCGGGGGCTCGGCCGGGGCGAAGGTCTCGTACTGGCCCAGCACCTTGGTGGCCAGGAACGCCAGCAGCGCCCCGACCTCGATCCCGGTCGCCTTCTCGCCCACCGCACCGAACACCCCGGCGGCCGCGCTGTTCGCGCGCCGCGCCTGGAGCTTCTCCACCAGCGGCTGGACGACCGTGCGGAAGCCCGCCACGTTCGCGCGGATCCACCCGGGGCGGTCCACCACCAGCACCGGCGTCGCCGCGGCCCGGGACAGGCTGGACGAGTGCATGCCGGTGTACGCCCGCACGTGCTCCTCCGCCTCCAGGGCGTGCCGGCGCAGCTCGGCGACCACCGCCGCCGCTTCCTCCCGGCTCACTTCCGGCCCCGGCCGCACCAACCTGGTCGCGGTTGCGACCGCGAGGTTCCAGTCGACCATGTCAGCACCGCCACTCGCGCTCGTCATGCCCTCACCGTACGTGCTCCCCACCACCAACGGCAGCCACCCGCCGCGAACACCTCTCCCGGACGGGCCGCGGGCCCCGCCCCGGCCGGGGCCGCGGTGATCCGGGGGCCGGGGGCGGTCAGTGGCAGCCGCAGGTGGCGAGGCGGGCGGCGATCCGGTCCATGGCGGCGCGGGCGGTGTCGGCGGGGGCGGCCGTACGGGTCATGACGGCGAAGGCGAGCAGCCGGCCGTCGGCGTCGACGACCGTGCCCGCAAGGGTGTTGACGCCGCTGAGGGTGCCGGTCTTGGCGCGGATCAGGCCGGCCGCGTCGGCGGCGCCCGATCCGGAGCCGAAGCGCTTGTTGAGGGTGCCGGTGAAACCGGCGACCGGCAGGCCGGTGAGCACCGGGCGCAGGGCGGGTTGCTGTTCGGAGGCGGCCAGCGCGAGCAGCCGGACCAGCACCGCGGGCGGGATCGCGTTGCCCGGGTGCAGGCCGCTGCCGTCGTTGAGGACCACGCCGCCCATCGGCACGCCGAGCCGGGTGAGCTCCTGGGTGACGGCGGCCGCGGCGCCCTCGAAACTCGCCGGCTGGTGGGCGGCGACGGCGACCTGACGGGCGATCGCCTCGGCGAGCTGGTTGTCGGAGGTGGTCAGCAGGCGTTCGACCAGCCGGGCCACGGTCGGTGAGGACACCTCGCCGAGGGGGGCCGCGCCGGAGCCGGTCGGGGCGGGCGCGGGCGCGGCGGCGGGCTTGGCCGGGCCCGTCACGGTGATGCCGCGGGCCCTGAGCAGCGCGGCGAAGGCCTCGGCCGCCGCGGCCGCCGGGTCGGCGACCCGGTCCGGCGCGTCCTCCCGGCTCTTCGGGTCCGTCCGGCCCTCGTCCACCATCAGCGGGACCACCAGGGCGATGTTCTGCCCGTCGTGGTTCTTGTGCCGCGGGTTGCCCGCGTACAGCGACAGGTCGTAGTCCAGTTGGACGGTCGTGGTGCCGAGGCCCTTGAGGCTGTCGGCGGTCTGCTGGGCGAGGGCGTCCAGCGAGGCGGGGGCGGTGTCGGCGTCGGCCGGCAGACCGCCGATCTGCACCTGGTCGGCGGGCAGCGCGGTCAGCGTCGGGTCGCCGCCGCCGACCAGGGTGATCGTGCCCGGGTCCGCTCCCCGGACCACCCGGGTGTGCAGCCGGGTGTCGCCCGGGATCAGCGACAGGGCCGCGACCGCGGTGGCCAGCTTGGTGGTGGAGGCGGGGGTGGCCGCGGTGTTCTCCCCTGCTCCGTGGAGGAGTTGGCCGCTGCCGGCGTCCGCGACGGCGAAGGTGACCTCGCCGAGGCTCTTGTCCGCGAGGGCGGCGGCGAGCGCCTGCTGGAGGCCCTGCGCGGTGGGGGCGGCCGTGCCCTGGCCGCCGTCGACGGCGGCCAGGACGGCGCCCGGCGCGGGGGCCGGGCGCGCGGCGGGCGAGCCGCTGCCACCGGCGGCGGACGCGGACGAGGAGGCGCCGGGCGCGGGGGCGGCGGGCGGCGCGGCCCGGCGGCTGGTCGAGGCACCTGGGCCGTCGTTCGGACGGGGGCCGGACCCGCCCTTCCCGTGGTCGCCCCTCCCCCCGTCGCGGCCGCCCTGCGCGTCGTGGTCCCCGTCCTCGCCGTGCCCGGTGCTGTGGCCTCCAGGCGGCGGGAAGGGCTGCGCGTACGCACCGCCCGAGGTCAGGACCGTACCGACGACCAGGAGCGCCGCCCCGAACAGCCCGGCGGCCGTCCCCCCGCGGCGGCGAGCCGCCCCTCCCCCTGCTCCCACCGACCGGCCCCTTTCCCGAGCACTCACTCCCGTAGGAGACACTTGGATTCTGTCAGTCCCTACCTTGGAGGAACCGTTGGAGTTCGACGTCCTTATCGAAATCCCGAAGGGCTCTCGTAACAAGTACGAGGTCGACCACGAGACCGGCCGTCTGCGGCTCGACCGGATGCTCTTCACCTCGACCCGCTACCCGGCCGACTACGGCTACGTCGAGGGCACGCTCGGCGAGGACGGCGACCCGCTGGACGCCCTGGTCATCCTGGACGAGCCGACCTTCCCGGGCTGCCTGATCAAGTGCCGCGCCATCGGCATGTTCCAGATGACCGACGAGGCCGGCGGCGACGACAAGCTGCTCTGCGTCCCGGCGACGGACCCGCGCTGGGAGCACCTGCGCGACATCCACCACGTGTCGGAGTTCGACCGCCTGGAGATCCAGCACTTCTTCGAGGTCTACAAGGACCTGGAGCCCGGCAAGTCCGTCGAGGGCGCCAACTGGGTCGGCCGCGCCGAGGCCGAGGCCGAGGTCACCGCTTCGATCAAGCGTCTGGCGGACCAGGGCGGCCACTGAGCCGTCGTTCCGATCTCATTCGATCGAGGGCGGTCGGGGTAGGTCGGGACAGCCCGGGGCCGGGGTTCGCGGATTTCTCCGCGGGCCCCGGCCTCTGTCGTGTCCGGGGGCGGGGGGACTTGCCGACGGCCTGTCGGCAAGACGGAACGTTAGGTTAGGCTAACCAAAGTCGCCGGCCCGGTTCCCCACCGGCCGATCCCGGACCCAGGAGGCCGCATGCCCACGCCCGCGCCCGTCCCGTTCTCCACCGTGCTCCGCACCGCCAGCAGCGAGGAGCACGAGGCCGCCGAACAGTCCTCGTTCATGAGCCGGCTGCTGGGCGGACGACTCGGGGTCGACGCGTACGCCGACCTCACCGGCCAGCTCTGGTACGTCTACCGGGCCCTGGAGAGCCGGGCCGGACAGCTCGCCGAGCACCCGCTGGCGGGCCCCTTCATCGACCGGGCCCTGCTGCGCACGGAGGCCATCGAGCGCGACCTGGCCCATCTGCGCGGGCCCGACTGGCGGGACGGCCTGGCGCCGCTGCCGGCCACCGCCGCGTACGTCGCCCGGGTCGAGGAACTGGCCGCCGAGTGGCCGGCCGGGTACCTCGCGCACCACTACACCCGCTACCTGGGCGACCTGTCGGGCGGTCAGATCATCCGGGGCGTGGCCGAGAAGACCTGGGGCTTCGAGCGCAAGGGCGACGGCGTGCGGTTCTACGTCTTCGCGGAGGTCGACAACCCGGCGGCCTTCAAGCGCGAGTACCGGGCGAAGCTGGACGCGGCCGGCGAGGCGATGGACGAGGTCGAGCGGCGCCGGGTGGTCGAGGAGTGCAAGCGCGCCTTCGTGCTCAACGGGGCGATCTTCCACGACCTGGACGCCCGCTACCCGCTGAGCGCGTAGCCGAGCGCGGAAACGATCCTTCTCGGCCACCCGAAGGAACGGCCCCGGCGAGCGGTTGCTCGCCGGGGCCGTTCGCCGTTCTCACCGGGGCGTCAGGCCCGGGCCGCACCGCGCCGGTTGCGCACCAGCACCGTGGCGCTGCCGCCGACCAGCAGCAGACCGGCCGCGGTGGCCAGCAGCGGGCCGACCGGGGTGTCCGCGCCGGTGGCGGCCAGCGAGCCGCCGGCACCGGCCAGGCCGCCGGTGGTCAGCGAGGCGCCGCCGGAGGTGCCGCCACCGCCCGTCCCCTGGCCGCCGCCGGCCGCGGCACCGGCGCCACCGCCGCCGGCCGAACCGGCGGGCGGGGCCGTCGGCAGCTTGGCGTCCTTGTCGAAGGCGAGCGTGGCGCTGACCGGGTCCAGGGCCGTACCGGCCGGGTAGTTGGAGAAGACCGGCACGCCCTCGGCGGTCAGCACCGCCGGGACCCTGGACAGCGTCACCACGCCGTCGACCGGCTTCAGGGCGGAGGCCGGGACGTCCAGCTTGGCGATCCGGGCGCCCCTCAGCGAGGTCGACCTGCCGTCCGGGGACTTGCCGTTGACGTCGGCGGTCAGGAACGCGCCGTCCCGGTCGATGGCCAGGCCCAGCTTGGAGAGCGTGGTGTCCAGCGCCCAGCCGTCCTTGCCGGGGTGGCCGAGGAATCGGACCGAGCCGCCGAAGGCGGCGGTCAGGGTGTGGTCGGCGGTGTTGTACGAGCCGGTGGCGCCGCCGAAGCGGTAGTCGGCCGCGCCACCGCCGAACTCGACCTTCCCGGCGGCCATCGGGGACGCCAGGTAGCCGCGGAAGCTCTCCTTGACCGTCCAGTCCAGGGCACCGTTCAGCACCGGCAGGCGGCCCGGGGTCGCGCTCGGGCTCCCGGTCGACGACGGGGAGGCGGTGGCGCCCGACGACGGGGTGGCGGAGGGCGAGGAGCCGGCCGAAGGCGTGCCGGACGACGGGGCCGAGGTCGGCGTGCCCGTCGGCGTGCCCGTCGGCGTGCCGGTGGGGGCCGTGCTCGGACCGCCGGTCGGGCCGGCCGTCGGACTCGCGCTGGTGCCGGGGCTCGTGCTCGGCGAGGAGGTGGTGGTCGGCCGGGGCGTCGCCGGGCTCTGCTTCAGCAGCAGCGACAGCGGGTCCATGTCCGCCCCCGCCTGGTAGAAGCCGGCGAAGACCCGGGTGCCCTGCTCGGTCAGCTTGGCGGCGGCCGGCACCCCGTTGGTGGTGTCCCGGGCGACGGTGAAGGTCACCAGCGGCACGTCGTCCCGGCGAGTGATCTCGGTGGCGCCCGTCGACTCCTTGGAGGCGGTGTCGGCGGTCAGCGTGCCGGTGGTGCCGGAGGTGGTGATCCGCAGATCGCTGAGCGCGACGTCCAGCGCGCCGTGGTGGGCGGTGAAGTGCACGCCGCCGGTGAAGGAGGAGCTGAGCGCGTGGGTGGTGAGGTCGTAGGCCGCGTTCGCCAGGCCGAAGTGGAAGGTGCCGTCGGCGTTGCGGGTCGCGCCGCCGGTCAGCTCGATCGCGCCGCCCTGGGAGGCCGGGCCCTCGATGTAGCTGCGGAATCCGGCCTTCACGCCCCAGTCCAGCGCGCCGGTGTCGTACGTGACGCTGCCCGGACCGCCCGCGCCGAAGGCGAGTGCGGGGGCGCCGAGGGCGGTCAGGCCGAGGCCGACGGTGGCGGCCGCGACGGCGGCGAGCCGGGTGCGGTTGCGGGACATGCGGGGTACTCCGTTCGGAGGGGGAGTTCGAAGGGGTGGAAGGAGCGGGGGACGCTCCCGGGGGTCAGGCGTCGGCGTCGGGCCCGGTGGCATCGGGGGCCGACGCCGCGGCGGCCGCCCGGCGGCGGCGGACGAGCAGCCCGCCGGTGGTGGCCAGGGCGGCCACCAGCACCGCTCCGCCGACCGCGGCGGCCACCGGCACACCGTCCGCGGAGGACGCGGCGACGGGCGCGGCGGCCGGGGAGGCGGACGGGTTCGCGGCGGCCTCCGGCGGGGTGGCCGGGGCGCTGCCGAGGTCGGGCAGCGGGGGCAGCGCGGCGGCCGGGTCGAGGGCGACGGCGAAGCTCAGCGGGTCCATCTCGGTGCCCGCCGGGTACAGGCCGCCGAAGGCCCCGGCGCCGCCCTCGGCGAGCTTCAGCGGCAGTTCGACGGCCTTCAGCAGGCCGCCTTCGGCCTTGAGGCCGGCCGGGTCGAAGGTGGCCAGTTCGACGCCGGCCGACTGCCGGGTGGCCCCGTCCGGGGTGCGGCCGGAGACGTCGGCGAGCAGTCGGCCCCGGCCGCCGGAGACGGTGACGGCCGGGTTGGCGAGAGTGAGGTCCAGACCGTAGCCGTCGCCGCCGCGCATCCCGGTGAAGCGGACGGTGCCGGTGAAGGCGGCGGTCAGTTCGCCGGTCGCCGGGTCGTAGGCGCCCTTGGCCGGGGCCCAGCGGAAGAACGCTCCGCCGTCCGCCGCCCCGCCGCCGAGCTCCCAACGGCCCTGGGCGATGGCGCCGGTGACGTAGTCCCGGAAGGTGCGGCGCACGCCCCAGTCGAGGGCGCCGGCGGCGAACTCGGTACGGGCCGGGGTCCGGGCCGCCGGCTCGGCGGTGGGCGTCGGCACCGGCGCCGTCCCGGCCGCGGCCCCGGTCGTGGTGCCGGTCGTGGTGCCGGTCCCGGCCGCGGGGGCCGCGCCGGGAGCCGGCGCGGACGGCGCCGAAGTCGTCGGTGCGGCGGGCAGGTTGACCGAGAGCGCCAGCGGGTCGAGGGCCGTTCCGGCCTGGTAGAAGCCGCCGAAGGCCTTCGCCCCGGCGTCGGTGAGGGTCGCCGGGACGCCGCTCAGCGTCAGGGTGCCGGCCGCGCCGCGCAGGTCGACGCCGGCCAGCGAGAGGTCGGCCAGCTTGGCCTGGCTCGCGCTGCTCACCTGGCCGGTCTCCCTGGACTTGCTGCTGACGTCCGCGTACAGCCCGGCCGCGCCGCCCTGGACGGCCTTGAAGGTGAGCCGGCCGACGCTCAGGTCGAGCGCGTCGGCTCCGCCCTCCCGGTGCCCCGTGAACCGGACCCCGCCGGAGAAGGCGGCGGTCAGCGCGCCGGTCGTCGGGTCGTAGGTGCCGTTCGCCGAGTGGAACCGGAAGGTGCTGCCGCCGACCGTGGCGGCGCCGCCGGTCAGCGCCCAACTCCCCTTCGCGATGGGCCCGGTGACGTAGGTCAGGAAGGACTGCTTGATGCCCCAGTCCAGCCGCCCGCCGGAGACCCCGCCCTCGGCGGCGGCCGCCGCGCCCGGCGACAGGCCCACCGTCAGCAGGGCGGCCAGGGCGGCCACCAGGGCGGCGGCCGAACGGCGGAGCCGATGGGACAGCGGCACGGCGGATCACTCCTCAGGGGTGCGGGGGCGCGACGGGGGGAGGGTCCGGCGCGGCCGACCCCCTTGCGGAATTTAGGTAAGGCTAACCTAATATATGAGTCAAGAAGCCCGCCCCGCACTCCTCGCCCGAGCCGCGACAGGCGTCAACTCCCGACGGAAGGAAGCAGGTTGAGCAGCACGATCCGACCCGGGGCGGCCCGCGGGCCCGCCCTCCTGCTGCTCGCCCTGGGCCTGCTGCTCGCCCTCACCGCCTGCGGCAGCACCAAGGCGGCGCCCACCGCGGCCGCCTCCCGGGCCCCCGACACCGTCGAGCCGCTGGTCGGCGACCCCGCCCCACGGCTGCCCGCCACCACCGCCTCCGCCGACGGCCGCGAGGTCACCGTCACCAGCGTCGAGCGGATCATCCCGCTCAACGGCAGCCTCTCCGAGCTGGTGTTCAGCCTCGGCCTCGGCCCCAAGGTGGTCGCCCGGGACGTCTCCACCACCTTCCGGCAGGCCGCCGCCCTGCCGGTGATCACCCAGGCCCATGACGTCTCCGCCGAGGGCGTGCTCTCGCTGCACCCCACCGTCGTCCTCGCCGACCGCTCCACCGGCCCGGCCGAGGCGATCGCGCAGATCCGGGCGGCCGGCGTCCCGCTGCTCGTCCTCGACGACGCCAAGCGGCTGGCCGACGTCGGCCCGCGCATCGACACCGTCGCCGCCGCACTCGGAGTCCCGGACGCCGGACGGCAGTTGAGGGAACGCACCGACCAGCGGATCGACCAGGCCGAGGCCGCCGTCCCGGCCTCCGGGCGCCACCCGAGAGTCGCCTTCCTCTACCTGCGCGGCAGCGCTTCCGTCTACCTGCTCGGCGGCCCCGCCTCCGGCGCCGGCTCGCTCATCGAGGCCGTCGGCGGCGAGGACGCCGGCACCGCCGCCGGCCTCACCGGCGACTTCACCCCGCTCACCAGCGAGGCCCTGGTCAAGGCCGCACCCGACGCGATCCTGGTGATGAGCAAGGGCCTCGACTCGGTCGGCGGCGTGGACGGCCTGCTCAAGCTGCCCGGCGTCGCCCAGACCCCGGCCGGGCTCGACCGCCGGATCGTCTCGGTCGAGGACGGCCGGCTGCTCAGCTACGGACCCCGCACCCCGCAGGTGCTGCGGGAGATCGCCGCCCAGCTCTACCCGGCGGACGCCACATGAGCGTCGCCGCGCGCCACGGAGCCCTCCCGGCCGTCCGCCGCACCACCCTGCTCACCGCCGGACTCGCCGCCGCCCTGGTCCTCTGCGCCCTGCTCGCGGCCGGCGTCGGCGCCTACCGCATCCCGCTCGGCGACATCCTCGCCTCCACCGCCCACCGCCTCGGCCTCGGCGGCCACGCCCTGGACCGGGTGCCGGAGTCGGTGCTGTGGAACGTCCGGCTGCCCCGGGTGGTGCTCGCCCTGCTGGTCGGCGGTTCGCTGGGCTGCGCCGGGGCGCTGATGCAGGGCGTGTTCGGCAACCCGCTCGCCGAACCCGCCGTGATCGGCGTCTCCTCCGGCGGCGCGGTCGGCGCGGTGGCCTGCATCGTCCTCGGCCTGGACGCCCTCGGCAGCTGGACGGTCACCGCCTCCGCCTTCGCGAGCGGCCTGCTGACGGTCTTCGCGGTGTACGTCATGGCCCGCGCCGGCGGGCGCACCGAGGTGGTCACGCTGATCCTCACCGGCGTCGCCGTGAACGCCTTCTGCGGCGCCCTGATCGGCCTCTTCCTGTTCACCGCCGACTCCGCCGCGATCAGCCAGGTCACCTTCTGGCAGCTCGGCTCGCTCGCCCAGGCCACCTGGGGCAAGGTGCTGGCCGTCCTGCCGTTCGCCCTGGTGGGCCTCGCCGTCGCGCCGCTGTACGCCCGCAAGCTGGACCTGCTGGCCCTCGGCGAGCGCCCGGCCCGCCACCTCGGGGTGGACGTCGAGCGGATGCGGCTGGTGCTGATCACCGTCGTCGCGCTGCTCACCGCCGCGGCCGTCGCGGTCAGCGGGATCATCGGCTTCGTCGGCCTGGTCGTCCCGCACCTGCTGCGGATGCTCGCCGGGCCCGGCCACCGCTTCCTGCTGCCCGCCTCCGCACTGGGCGGGGCACTGGTGCTGGTGGTCGCCGACCTCGCCGCCCGCACCCTCGCCGAACCGGCCGAACTGCCGCTCGGGGTGCTCACCGCGCTGATCGGCAGCCCGTTCTTCTTCTGGCTGCTGCGCCGGACCAGGACCAGGCAGGGAGGCTGGGCGTGAAGCTGCGCCGACACCGGGAGATCCCCGAACGACCCGCCTCCGGGAGCGAGTTGCTCACCGCCGAGGGCGTCCGGCTGGACCTCGGCGGGCGCCCGCTGCTGGCCGGCGCCGCAGTCCGGGTCGCGGCCGGCGAGGTGGTCGCGCTGCTGGGGCCGAACGGCGCCGGCAAGTCCACCCTGCTGTCCGTCCTGGCCGGCGACGTCCGTCCGGACGGCGGCGCGGTCACCCTGCGCGGCCGCCCGCTGAGCGGCTACGGCGCCGCCGAACTCGCGCTGCACCGGGCGCTGCTCCCGCAGTCCGCCGCGCTGTCCTTCCCGTTCCCCGCCGACGAGGTGGTCCGGATGGGCCGCGCGCCGTGGGCGGGCACGGCGGCGGCGGCCGAGGACGCCGCGGCCGTGGCCGAGGCGATGGCCGCCACCGAGTCCACCGCCTTCGCCGGACGCCCGTTCACCGCCCTGTCCGGCGGCGAACGGGCCCGGGTGGCGCTGGCCCGGGTGCTGGCCCAGCGCACCCCGCTGCTGCTCCTGGACGAGCCGACCGCGGCCCTCGACCTGCGCCACCAGGAGCTGGTGCTGCGGGTCGCCCGGGCCCGGGCCGCGGCCGGGGACGGGGTGGTCGTGGTGCTGCACGACCTGTCCCTGGCGGCGGCCTACGCGGACCGGGTGGTCCTGCTGACGGGCGGGGCGACGGTCGCGGACGGGCCGGTCGCCGAGGTGCTGCGGGCACCGCTGCTCAGCGAGGTGTACGGGCACCCCGTCGAGGTGCTGGCGCACCCGCGCACCGGGGTGCCGCTGGTGCTGCCGGAACGCGGCTGAACCCGCGGACCCGACAAGCCCCGGGGCGGTCAGTCCTCCAGGCGGAAGCCGACCTTCATGCACACCTGGTAGTGCTTGATCCGGCCGTCCTCCAGGTGGCCCCGGACCTGCGAGACCTCGAACCAGTCGAGGTTGCGCAGCGTCCGGGAGGCCCGCTCCACACCGTTGCGGATCGCGGCGTCGACGCTCTCGGCCGAGGACCCGACGATCTCGGTCACCCGGTACACGTGGTCGGTCATGGCGGACTCCTCAGCTGTGCGACGGCCCCCGGTCCACCGTGCACCGGCCCGGGTCCGCCCGCACCCCGGCGGGCGGCCACCGGCCCCCGGGCGGGGGCCGGAGACGGCCCGGTCCCGCCCCGGGCGGGTGCTGGAGCGCCGTCCGCACCCCGCCGCCGAGCGGTGGGGCCGCGCCGGCCCCAGGACGCCCCCTAGAACGCCGCCCGCACCTCGCCGACCCGCACCCCGCCGCCGAGCAGCGGGGCCGCGCCGATCCGCTCGACGGTCTCGTCCGCCCCGGCCACGCCGAGCCGGCGCAGCGCGGCTGCCAGCACCGGGCCGCGGGCCCGCTCGCCGCCGTCCTCGATCTTGAAGGCCAGCGCCCGCCCGTCGGGCAGCGCGACCACCTGGACGGCCTCGGCGCCCATCTTGGACAGCGCGCCCGGCAGCGCCCGCATCAGCCAGGTGTCGGCCCGCCGGGTGCCGGCCACGTACTCGGGGTGGGCGCGCATCGCGTCGGCGACGCGGCGCGGCTCGGTGCCCTCGGCGGCCAGCAGCAGGCTGCGGTAGCCGCGGGCCAGGCCGGTCAGCGACACGGCCAGCAGCGGCGCGCCGCAGCCGTCCACCCCGGCGTGCGCGGCGCTCTCGCCGGTGCCCTCCTCCAGGGCCTCGCGGGCCAGCCGCTGGATCGGGTGGGCCGGGTCGAGGTAGCTCTCGGTGTCCCAGCCGTTGGCCGTGCAGGCGGCCAGCCAGCCGGCGTGCTTGCCGGAGCAGTCCATCAGGATCGGGGCGCGCTCGCCGCCGGCGGCGAGCAGCAGCTCCGCCTCGGTCTCGTCCAGCGGCAGGTCGGCCGGGGTGCGCAGGGCCGATTCGTCGAGCCCGGCGGAGCCGAGGATGCTCCGCACACCATCGAGGTGAAACGATTCTGCGGAGTGGCTGGAGGCCGCCAGCGCCAGCAGCTCGCCCTCGATCGCCAGCCCGGCCCGCAGCGTGGCCACCGCCTGGAACGGCTTGGCGGTCGACCGCGGGAAGACCGGGGCGTCCGGGTCGCCGAGCGCGAACTCGACCGAGCCGTCCGCCGCGAGCAGCACCAGGGAGCCGTGGTGACGGCCCTCGACGAAACCGGAGCGCACGACCTCGGCGAGAACGGGCGCGATGGCGGGCAGGGACATGGCGGATGAGCCTTCCGGGGCGAGGGTGGGCCTGGAGCGAGCCGGGCCCACCGCCCGCGGCGACTCACCCGGTCAGAGCGGCCCTCCCGCGAGCAGGTCGTCGACCCGCGCTTCCCCATCACGGTACCTGCGGGTGATCTCGGCATTGCAACCGTCGGCCGTGCGCAGCAGCCGCTGGCGCCGTCCGGACACCTCGCGCTCGTGCGCCCGCAGCCGTTCCAGGGCGGCCAGCAGTTCCTCGGCCGGGTGCGCCGCCAGGTCGGCGAGCTGGACGTCGCCCATCAGCGCGTCCGCCTCCAGCTGGGACTCCTGGGTGCGTGGCGGGCCGAGGGTGACGTGCCGGGCCGAGCGCCGCACGGTGGAGGGAGCGTCGGTCAGGATGGCCGGCAACCGGTCCAGCAGGTCGCCGGGCACCGGTCCGGGGTAGGCCGGGCCGATCACGGAGACCGGGCCCACGCCGGGCCGCCGGTCGAGTTCGGCGCGCAGGATGTCCATCCGCCCGTGCAGCAGCCGGCGCAGGTAGGACAGGTCGGCCTCCTGCTCCAGGGTCTCCCGGCGCAGCACCCGCAGCTGCTCCAGGCCCAGCCGCTCCAGGTCGGGTTCCTCCCCCGTGCCCGCCGCCGGACCGTACGGCCCTCCGGGGGCCCGCACCACCGGCCCGGACCGGTCCCGCGCCGCACTGCTCGCGTCCATCACCCAACCACCTGACATCGTCCGATCCCGCCCGCTCGCGGCGCCCCGTCCCTGCCGCCGGTCCGTCCCGTCCCCCGGCGGGCCGCGCGTCCCGTCCACCGGCCCGCCCGGGAACCCCGGAGGTGCCGGTCCCGGCCGCGACCGCCCACCGGGCGGCTGCGCCGGACGCTGACCCACCGGCTCGACCGCCCGGTCGAACCCGGCCCGACGCGGCGGACCTCCTGGCGCCCCGGACCCTTCGTACGGTCCACCAGCGTGCCACCCCACCCGGCGCACGCGCACCGCCCGTGCACCCGAACGGCCCCCTGGCGAACGGGGGTGGCTGATATGACCGGCCCTTTCCCCAGGAAGATGGGCGCCCGATTCGGCGCAGGCGCTCACCCCCGGGCGCGCGCAGCCTGCTTACGCGCCCCTGGTGTGCGCCCTGAGGAGGCCGCTGAGGCGTACGGGAAGGGTGCGGCGCGGGGCCAGGGGCGCGGGGGCGCCGGCGGGCCCGGACGGCGGACGCGGGGGCCCTCCGGGGGCCGTACGGCGCTCCGGCACAATGGCGGCATGCGAGCAGTGGTGCAGCGAGTGACCGAGGCCCGGGTGACCGTGGCCGGTGAGACCGTCGGCGCGATCGAGGGGCCCGGGCTCTGCGTCCTGGTCGGCGTCACCCACGACGACACCCCCGCCAAGGCCGCCCAACTGGCCCGCAAGCTCTGGACGCTGCGGCTGCTGCCCGCGAACGACGAGGGCGTGGAGCAGAGTTGCTCGGACCTCGGCGCCCCGCTGCTGGTGATCAGCCAGTTCACGCTCTACGGCGACGCCCGCAAGGGCCGCCGCCCCACCTGGAACGCCGCCGCCCCCGGCCCGGTCGCCGAGCCGCTGGTGGACGAGGTGGTGGCGCAGCTGCGCGCGCTGGGCGCCAAGGTGGAGACGGGCCGGTTCGGCGCCGACATGCGGGTGGCGCTGGTGAACGACGGCCCGTTCACCGTCCTCGTCGAGGTCTGACCGGCTCGGGCTCCGACCGGGGCGTAGCCCGAGCGGGTCGGAGCCCGAGCGGCCCACTACTGCGGGACGATCACGTCCTGGGTGCCCGGCACCGTGCCGGCCAGCAGCACGGCGTCCACCGGGACGTTCCGCTTGACGATCGCCAGCGCGATCGGCCCCAGCTCGTGGTGCCGGGCCGAGGAGGTCACGAAGCCCAGCGCCCGCCCGTCCGGGTCGCTGGCCAGCCGCACCTCGGTGCCGTGCGGGGGCAGCGTCTCCTCGGTGCCGTCCAGGTGCAGGAAGACCAGCCGGCGCGGCGGACGGCCCAGGTTGTGCACCCGGGCGACGGTCTCCTGGCCGCGGTAGCAGCCCTTCTGCAGGTGGACGGCGGTGCGCAGCCAGTCCACCTCGTGCGGGATGGTCCGGTGGTCGGTCTCGAAGCCCAGCCGGGGCCGGTGGCCCTCGATCCGCAGCGCCTCGTACGCCCAGACCCCGGCCGCCGGGCCGTAGCCGGCGGTGAGCCGCTCCAGCTCGCCGCGCGGCACGAACAGGTCGCGCCCGTGGGGGAGTTCGCGGACGGCGGCGGCTCCCTCGACGGAGGCGGTGGAACCGGCCGGCAGATGGACGACGGCGTACTCGGCGGTCGCGTCGGCGACCTCCACCCGGTAGAAGAACTTCATGCTCTCCAGGTAGGCCACCAGCGCCTCCTGGGTGCCCGGCTCGACGTGCGCCCAGGTGGTCGCGCCGTCGTCCACCAGGTAGAGCGCGTGCTCGACGTGCCCGTTCGGGGAGAGCACCAGCGCCTCGGCGGCCTGCTGCGCGGGCAGCTCGCTGACGTGCTGGGTGACCAGCAGGTGCAGCCAGGCGAGCCGGTCCTGGCCGGTCACGGTGATCACACCGCGGTGCGAGAGGTCGACGAAGCCGGCCCCCCGCGACAGGTTGCGTTGCTCGCGGAAGATGTCGCCGTAGTGGGCGGCGACACCCTCGTCGGCCCCCTCGGCGGGGACGGCTCCGGGCAGGGAAAGCAGCGGGCTCTTCACACCGGTCATACCGGTCAGCTTACGACTGCTCCTCGGCGAGCCCGGCGGTGCAGTCGGCGCAGCGGCCGAAGATCGCGAAGTGCTTGAGGTCGGTGTCGAAGCCGTGCCGCTCGCGCAGGCTGTCGATCAGCGGCTGGGCGATCTCGGTGTCG
The DNA here is from genome assembly GCF_053594915.1 of Kitasatospora sp. NPDC002543. Taxonomy (NCBI): domain Bacteria; kingdom Bacillati; phylum Actinomycetota; class Actinomycetes; order Kitasatosporales; family Streptomycetaceae; genus Kitasatospora; species Kitasatospora sp. NPDC002543. The sequence continues at coordinate 206,144 of NZ_JBSFWR010000001.1, forward strand.
GTCTCGGTGACCTTCTCGCAGTCCCGGCAGACCAGGTGCAGGTGGTGGTGGCGGCCGGCCAGGTGGTACGTCGGGGCGCCGTGGCCCAGGTGGGCGTGCGAGACCAGGCCCAGCTCCTCCAGCAGCTCCAGGGTCCGGTAGACGGTGGAGATGTTGATGCCGCTGGCGGTCCGGCGGACGTGGCAGAGGATGTCGTCGGGGGTCGCGTGGTCGAGCTCGTCGACCGCCTCCAGCACGAGCTGGCGCTGCGGGGTGAGCCGGTACCCGCGTTCGCGTAGGTCGGCCTTCCAGTCGTCCGAGAGGTGCCAGTCGCCGGAGAGCTGCCAGTCGGTGGTGCCGGTGTCCGCCACGGTACTGTCCCTGCCAATGGTCGGGGGTCCTGAGGCAAGTGTAGGGACCGGCCGGGGGCCGGTCCCTACCTCGTGCACCGACTCTTCGGTGACCTGCCTACTTGAAGAAGGCGATGCCGTCGTCCGGCAGGTCGTTGATGTCCTTGACCAGCTGGGCCGGGCTGAGCACCTTCTTCAGCTGGGCGGACATGTACGGGCGCAGCGGCACGTTCGGGGCGGCCTTCTCGCCGACCCACAGCAGCTCGCCGTTGACGAAGCCGTACAGCCGCTTGCCGCCGGAGTACTCCGGCGAGCCCTCGATCCGGGCGACCGCGTCGGTGGAGACGTCGACCTGCGGCTTGCCGTCGGCCAGCTCGCCGTACCAGATCTCGACCGTGCCGTCGTCGCGGACGGAGGAGATCTCGATGCCCCGGGCACCGCTGGTGCCGTCGTGGTTGCTGGTGATGCGCCAGAACGCGTGCTCGTTCTCCAGCGGACGGACCTTCTCGCCCTCGTTGTTCAGCACCCAGGTGCGGGAGCGGAACTCCAGGAAGGGGCGGCCGTCGTGGCGGATCACGATCTCCTGGCCGAAGTTGCACTTCTCCGCGCCCGGGCCCCCTTCACCCGGCAGCGGGGCGTAGACGCCCGCGCCCTCCCAGGTGCCGAGGAGGAAGGCGAGCGGGACGACGTCCTTGTGGAGGTCAGAGGGGATCTCGATCATGTTCCTGGTCGCTGTTCTCGTCGGTGTGGGAATGCCTCAACCGTACGGCAGGCTCAGCGCTGGCCCTGGTACAGCTTCATCACCGAGAAGATGGCGAACCAGGTGATCAGCACGGCCATGAGGGCCAGCAGACCGTCGAAGAAGATTTCCAGACCGGACACGGGGGGCTCCCAGGCGGCGACAGTGTGGTGGATTTTGCTCCGCTCACTCTATCCGCCGGGTTCCGGCCGGTCGCGGTGAGCCCCACCACGTCGCGGTTCGCGCCGTCCCCCCGCGGCTGCTCAAGCTTTGCCCAAGGGTTCCGGGGATGCCGGACGGCGGGGGCGGCGGGCGCTCTAAGGTGGCGCCATGCCGAAGAAACTGGTCATCAAGGTCACCGCAGGGGCGGACGCGCCGGAGCGGTGCTCGCAGGCGTTCACGGTGGCGGCGGTGGCCGTCGCCAGCGGGATCGAGGTCTCGCTCTGGCTGACCGGGGAGTCCTCCTGGTTCGCGCTGCCGGGCCGGGCCGCGGAGTTCGAGCTGCCGCACGCGGCGCCGCTGCCGGACCTGCTGGAATCGATCCTGGCGGCCGGCTCGGTGACGCTGTGCACCCAGTGCGCGGCACGGCGCGGGATCGAGCAGAAGGACACCGTCGAGGGTGTCCGCATCGCGGGCGCCCAGGTCTTCGTCAGCGAGATCATGGCGGACGGCGTCCAGGCGCTCGTGTACTGACGCCCCGCCCCTACGGGTGCTCCTCGTGGTCGGGGCGGTCCCGGTCGTGGCCGGGCTCGTCCCACTTCGGGTCGTCCCAGCGCGGGTCGTCCCACCAGTCGTCCTCGGGGTCGCGCTTGTTGGCGAAGACCGCGGCGGCGGGCGGGATGACCATCGCGACGACGCACATGCCGATCGCCGCACCGACCGAGAAGAACCGCACCACTCCCCAGGCCATGACGAACAGGCCCAGGCACACGCCCATCATGGCGAAGTAGTAGCGACGCCGCCGCTTTGCCCGCACCCCTCCACGGTACGGCCGAGGGCCCCTGCGCGGCAGGGGCCCTCGGGGTGGTCCGGGTGATTCGTTCCCGGCTCCGGTCAGACCGCGATCGCGACCTCGACGGCGGTGCCCTGGGAGGCCACCACCTGGCGGTCCACGGTCTGGCCCGGCACCAGCGCGCGCAGGGTCCACTTGCCCGGGCGGGCGAAGAACCGGAACTGGCCGGTCGCCGAGGTGGGGACCTCGGCCGTGAACTCGTTGTTCTCGTCCAGCAGCCGGACGTAGCCGTTGACCGGCTCACCGTCGCGGGTCACCGAACCCTGGATGATCGTCTCGTTCGCCACGTCAACTCCTGCCAGGTCCGGGCCGCCGGCCTTCGCACCGCACATGTCTGTGTTCCCTTCTGACTTACCGGTCGAGCCGGAGGCTCAGTTGCTGCCGAGCTCGATCGGCACGCCGACCAGGCTGCCGTACTCGGTCCACGAGCCGTCGTAGTTCTTGACGTTCTCCTGGCCGAGCAGCTCGTGCAGGACGAACCAGGTGAGCGCGGAGCGCTCGCCGATGCGGCAGTAGGCGATGGTGTCCTTCGCCAGGTCGACGCCCTCGGCCTCGTAGAGCGCCTTGAGCTCGTCGTCGCTCTTGAAGGTGCCGTCGTCGTTGGCGTTCTTGGCCCACGGGATGTTGCGGGCGCTCGGCACGTGGCCGGGGCGCTGCGACTGCTCCTGCGGGAGGTGGGCCGGGGCGAGCAGCTTGCCGGAGAACTCGTCGGGCGAACGGACGTCGACCAGGTTCAGGGTGCCGATGGCGGCGATCACGTCGTCGCGGAAGGCGCGGATCGAGGAGTCGACGGCCTGCGCCGTGTACTCGGTGGCCGGACGGGCCGGCACCTCGGCGACCAGGTCGCGGGAGTCCAGCTCCCACTTCTTGCGGCCGCCGTCCAGCAGGCGGACGTCGCCGTGGCCGTACAGCTTGAAGTACCAGTAGGCGTACGAGGCGAACCAGTTGTTGTTGCCGCCGTACAGGACGACGGTGTCGTCGTTGGCGATGCCCTTGGCGCTGAGCAGCGCCTCGAAGCCGGCCTGGTCGATGAAGTCGCGGCGGACCGGGTCCTGGAGGTCCTGCTTCCAGTCGATCCGGACGGCGTTGCGGATGTGGTTCTTGTCGTACGCGGAGGTGTCCTCGTCGACCTCGACGATGACGACCTTCGGGTCGTCCAGGCGGGCCTGGACCCAGTCGGCGTCGACCAGGACGTCGCTGCGGCTCATGGTGGTTCTCCATCCGAGGGCGGTTGTGCGGAAGGTGCTGCTCAGGAGGGTGCTGCGGGGTGCCCGGGTGGGTGCGGTCCGAAATCCTGTCCGAATGCCGGGACGAAGGGGTGGGACCGGTGGCGCCGGGCGGAAACCGAGGAGTACGTCGGCGGCCGCCCGCCCACAGGGCCGGGCGCGGTCACCGGAAAGATCGGCGGCGGGCGTCAACTGCCCTGCCGGAACGCCGAGTCAGCGCATTCGACACAGACAGGCGGCCACGCGGCACAGGTCTACCGCCCGCCGCTTCGTGAGGTCCGTCTGTCGCTTCATGCCGACGATGCTAGGGACACCGGAGGCCCGCTGTCATCAGCGTATCGAATAGTGGGACCAGAACGACCGGATGATGGGATTTGACCCCGGCTTGGCCTCACGGGGGCCCGCCCGGGGCCGGGCGGAGGCCTCCGGGGAACGTGCGCGGGGCGGAAACGGCACCGCTCCACGGTTCACGCTGGACAGCGCGTCTCGCGGAGCGGAACGATTCGGCAGGTCCGGCCGGGGCGGGCGGATCAACCCAGGAGCTTGACGTCCTTGCCGTCGAAACTCAGCTGGAGGCCCTCCGGCAGCGGCGTCACGCCGCCACCCCCCTCCTTCTCGGCCAGCTTCAGCCCAGCCGGCAGCGAGTCCAGGGTGAAGCTCATCGGCTCGATCTGCTGGTTGGTGGCGCCCGCCACCATGCCCGCCAGCGAGCTCAGCCGGAAACCGTCCACCGTGACGGTGTTGCCCTTGTTGTGGACGTTGCCCTCGCCGATCGCGATCGGCCCCAGCGAGGCCTTGACCTTGCCCGGCCCGGCGTAGGACAGGCTCAGCCGGGAGTTGCCGCCCACCGGCAGCTTCGTCCCGTGCAGCAGCTCGGAGGCGGGCGGCAGCAGCTGCGCGAGGTCCGGGTAGGAGATCACCCCGCTGCCGGTGCCGCTGTCCACCGTGGCGCTGCTCATGCTGTCACTGACCTTGACCCCGGACAGCCGCGCCTTGAACGAGTGCAGCGCCACCTGGTGGCTGCCGTCGCCGACGGTCAGGCCGTCGGAGGAGATCCGGACGTCGTCCAGCTTCATCGACACCACCTGGGTGAGGAACGGGAAGCCCTCGATCGAGACGTCCGGGCGCTGGCTCATCCGGCCGCTCTTCACGATCCGGTCGGCGGCCTCGTCCTCGGCCACGCCCACCGCGATCCGGTCGGCGCCCAGCAGCAGGCCGGACAGCACCGCCAGGCTGATCGTGGCCTTCAGCCATCCGCGCATCGTGTCCCCCGTCGTCGCCGGTCGCAGTGCTCGTTCGTCGCTGTGGTCGTCGGTCGTTCCGGTCGCTCTGGTCGCTCTGGTCGCTAGCAGTAGGTCGTCCGCCGTGCCGCGGCGGACGCGGGACACGTCCGCCCCGCACGACCGTACGACGTCCCGCCCCGGAACATGGTTCCGGGGCGGGACGGGTCAGGCCAGCAACTCGGTGGCGATCCACACCAGCGGCGCGGACACCGCCAGCGGCAGCGCCACCCCCGCCGTCATGTGCACGAAGCGGGACGGGAAGTCGTACGCCGCGACCCGGCGGCCGACCAGCGCCCCCAGCCCGGCCAGCGCACCGAGCGCCACCGGCGCCCCGACCAGCAGGCCCAGCGCCACCGCCGCCGCCAGCCCCAGCACCGGGCCCAGCACCTTCGGCCCGGGCAGCGGCGCCGCGGCCAGCAGGGTGGCCAGCGCCACCGCGCCCACCGCGGCCGGCACCCAGTCCGCCAGCAGCAGCGCGGTGCACAGCACCGTCACCACGGTGGCCGAGCCGAGCACCGTCAACGCGTAGAACCGCTCCTTCGGGTCCGACGGGCGGAACGTCTGCAGCACCAGGACGAGCAGGAAGAACCCGCCCAGGGTGCCCACCACGGCCGCCACGCCGCCGTCGGAGTCCGCCAGCAGCACCGCCGCGTCCGCCGTGAAACCGGCCAGCGCGGCGAGCAGGATGCCCTGCCGGGCCGGCCACATGCCGTTCAGCCGGAACCAGCCGGCCGCCGTCAGCAGCTGGAGCAGCGCGACCACCAGGGCCAGCGCGATCTGCCCGAGCGCGGCACCGCCCGCCAGCAGCGCGGCCGCGCCGGCGGTGATCAGGGCCGGCTGCAGACCCGGGTCGATGATCGGCGAGCCGGTGCGACCGCCCGGACCCGCGGGCGCCGCCGCCTGCCGCGGGACGGGCTGGTACGGCGGTGCGGCCGGGGCGCCGAGCGGGCCGGGGGTGCCGGCCGGACCCAGCGGGCCGGGGGCGGCCGGGCGCTTGAGCGTCATGGTCGGCGGGTCGAAGGCCTCCGCCGACTGCTGCGCGGGGGCCGGCTGCGGCGGCGGAGCCGCGTGCCGGGCCCGCGGCCTCGACGGCTGCTGGAGCTGGAGCGTCGGGTCCGGCTGGGGCTGCGCCTGCCGCTCCCGCTGCTCCGGCTTCCGCCGCCGCTGCCGCGCCTGCTGGAGCTGCTCCTGCAACTGCGGGGGCTGCTCCTGGTGCTGCGGGGGCTGCTGCCGGCGCTCCTGCGGAGGCTGCTGGTGCAGCTGCGGAGGCTGCCGCAGGTTCGGCTGTTCCCGGTACTGCTGCGGCGGACGCTGCTGCGCGACCGGCGGGCCGGACACCACCACCGGCGGCAGCAGCGCCGTAGCCTCGGCGTCGCCGGCCGCCGGCACGGGCGGCAGCAGGGTGGTCGCGTCGGCGTCGTCGAAGGCCGGCACCGGCGGCAGCACCGCGGTCGCGTCCGCGTCCTCCACCGGGTAGCCGTACGGCGGCCGGTGGCCCGGCTGCTGCTGCGGCGGGAAGTGCTGCTGCTGTGGGTGCGGCTGCTGCGGGTAGGGCTGCTGCTGCGGCCACTCGCCGTAGCCGCCGCGGTTGGGGTGGTTCGGATGGTTCGGGTTGTTCATGTCCGTCACGCTGCTCAGCCTCCCGCGAACGGCGGGAGGACCTCCACCGTCCCGCCCTCGGTCAGGGCGACGGTGGTGTGGTCGCGGCCGCCCACCTGGGCCCCGTCGACCAGGAACGAACAGTGTCCGAGCAGCCGGACGAGCTTCGGCCGGTCGGCGTGCCGCCGCTTCGCCCCCGCCAGCGCCTCCGCGAGGGTCGCCGCCTCGTACGGCTCCTCGGCCAGCCCGGCCTCGGACTTCGCCGCCGCCCAGTAGCGGATCGTCCCGCGCACCCGGGCGCCGCTGGCGGGCTCGGTGGTCGCGCCCATCGGGCCACCCCTTCTCGTCGTCCTCGCCCGGTCCCGGTGCCCCGGTCCGGTTCGCCACCGCGACGCCCGCCGGACCACCCGAACGATGGACCCCGGACAGCGCCTCCGATGCGCGTCCCATGATGGCGTGTCCGCCGCCACGAGCGGCAATCGCCCTGGCCGGAGGGGCCCGGAGCGCGCACCGGCCTCCCGGCGCGCCACCGCCGGACGGCACCGGACCGGCGCTCGAAGCTGTGTCCAGCCTCACCCGGCGCACGCCCGAATTGGGCGAACCGCCGGATTCGGGCACTCCCGGCGGAGGGGGCGGTCGGCTATCCTCGACCACCAAGAGGGATCCGGGCAGAGTCGCCCCCGGGTCCTTTTGTGCTTCCAGGACGCCAGTACGGACGTTCTTGCGATTCGTCGGCCCACCCCCGGCGCGCAGCAGGAACCGCCCCGCCCGACGCGGCACAACGACGTGCCCCGGCCGACCGGGGCATCGCCACCCGGCACCGGGCCGCCACCCGGCACCGGACCAGACCGGAGGGTTCGCGGTGATGAACAGGGCAGAAACGGTGCGCCCGGGGTCGCGGGCCCCTCGGCGCGGTCGCCGTCGCGCCCCGCTCGCCACCCGCTCCACCGGTTCGCCGCGGCCGGCCGTCGTCCTTCCCTCCCCTCCAGCACGTGCGCCATCCGGCTGTGGCGGCAGCCGTAACGCGACCGCGACGACCCGGAAAGGGGACCACCGGGTATGAGTTCTCTCCTCCTCCTCACCAATGCGCTGCAACCCTCCGCCGAGGTGCTGCCCGCCCTCGGACTGCTGCTGCACAACGTCCGGGTGGCACCCGCCGAGGGCGCGGCCCTCGTGGACACCCCCAGCGCGGACGTCATCCTGGTCGACGGCCGGCGTGACCTCCCGCAGATCCGGAGCCTCTGCCAGCTGCTGCGCTCCACCGGCATCGGCTGCCCGCTGATCCTGGTGGTCACCGAGGGCGGCCTGGCCGCCGTCACCGCCGAGTGGGGCATCGACGACGTCCTGCTGGACACGGCCGGCCCGGCCGAGGTCGAGGCCCGGCTGCGGCTCGCGCTCGGCCGCCTCCAGGTCGACGCCGACGACAGCCCGATGGAGATCCGCAACGGCGACCTCTCGGTCGACGAGGCCACCTACTCCGCCAAGCTCAAGGGCCGGGCGCTCGACCTCACCTTCAAGGAGTTCGAGCTGCTCAAGTACCTCGCGCAGCACCCCGGCCGGGTCTTCACCCGGGCGCAGCTGCTCCAGGAGGTCTGGGGCTACGACTACTTCGGCGGCACCCGGACCGTGGACGTGCACGTCCGGCGGCTGCGCGCCAAGCTCGGCGTGGAGCACGAGCAGCTGATCGGCACCGTGCGCAACGTCGGCTACCGCTTCGTCGTCCCGGAGAAGCCGGAGAAGGGCGAACGGCCGGAACTCGCCCAGCGGCCCGCGGCCCCCCTGGAGGCCTGAGGCCGGGCCGTTCGGAGCCGGCGCGGAGGCGAGCACGGGACCGGTACGGGGCCGGGCGGGCCACCCCCCGCCCGGCTTGTCCGGTTCCTCCCGGAGGCCTTCGTCGGCCTGCGGAACAGGGCCCCGGACCCCACTGCCGCCCCGGGGGCCACACGCGTAGACTCCCCCCGTGGCCAAAGTGACGCGCGACGATGTAGCCCGGCTGGCTGGTACCTCGACCGCGGTCGTCAGCTACGTCATCAACAACGGGCCGCGCCCGGTCGCGCCCGCGACCCGGGAGAAGGTCCTCGCGGCGATCGACCAGCTCGGCTACCGGCCGAACAGCGTCGCCCAGGCGATGGCCTCCCGGCGCACCAACCTGATCGGCATGGTCGTCCCCGACGCCCGCCAGCCCTTCTTCGCCGAGATGGCGCACGCCGTGGAACGGGCCGCCTCCGAGCGCGGCAAGCTCGTGCTGATCGGCAACTCCGACTACGTGGACGACCGCGAGGTGCACTACGTCCGCGCCTTCCTCGGGATGCGCGTCTCCGGCCTGATCCTGGTCAGCCAGGGCCCCTCGCAGCGCGCCGCCGAGGAGTTCGCCGCGATGGAGGGCGCCAAGGTGGTGCTGCTGCACCGCCGGCCCGAGGCGATCGACGACGTCGCGGTGGTCACCGACGACGTGGCGGGCGCCGAGGCGATCGTGCGCCACCTGCTGGAGGTGCACGGGCACCCGTACGTGGCCTGCTTCGGCGGCCCGGTCGAGTCCCCCGCCCCCGGCGACCCGGTCATCGACCACGTCGAGGGCTGGCAGCGCGCCATGGACGCGCACGGCATCCCCACCGAGCCGCACCTGATCGACGCGCCCTTCCACCGCTACGGCGCCTACGACGTCGCGCTCGGCCTGCTCCGCTCGCCGGACCGGCCGCGGGCGGTGTTCTGCTCCACCGACGACCAGGCGATCGGCGTGCTGCGGGCCGCCCGCGAGGTCGGCCTGCGCGTCCCCGAGGACCTGGCGGTGGCCGGCTTCGACGACGTGCCCGAGGCCGCGCTCGCCGACCCGCCGCTGACCACCGTCGCCTCCGACCGCGACGCGATGGCCCGGGCCGCCGTGGACCTGGTGCTGGACGACTCGCTGATGGTGCCCGGATCGGACACCGAGCGGGTCCGCACGTTCCCGTCCCGGCTGGTCATCCGCCGCTCCTGCGGCTGCGGCGGCGACAACGGCGGCCGATCCGCACCGGAGTAGCCGATTCCGCTCGGCAGGCAGCCTGACCAGGCTTTATGAGAACCCAACGGGCTTCTCTCCCCCTTCTGAGCCGGTTCTCATGCACTCCTCATGCACCGGGTCGAGCTTGGTCGTCATGAGCGAACAGCAGCGGCACCCCAGCGAGCAGTACGGCCCGTACCAGCCCCACCCGCAGGACGGGCCGTACCGCGCCCAGGAGCCCCGGGTGATCGAGGGCACCGTGCTCGGCGCCGGCGCGAGCGCCACCGGCCCGACCGGGTACGAGCACGGCACCGGGTACGGCCACGACACCGGGTACGACACCGGGTACGGCTACCGCGAGGACCACTCCGACGGCGTCTTCGACGGACCGCCGCCTCCCCCGCCGATCCCGCCCGAGCCGCCCACGATCCTCGGGCCGGACTCCCCCGAGGGCCCCGGCCACCACGGCGGCCGGGCCCGGCGCGGACTGCTGCGCGGCCGGCTCGCCATGGTCACCGCCGTCGCCGCGGTCGCCGCCGTCCTCGGCGGGGTCACCGGCGGACTGGTCGCCACCGACCGGCAGGGCTCCGGCAACCGCGTCGGCACCATCGCCAGCCCGGTCTCCGCCCGCTCCGACGGCAGCGCCGACGTGGCCGCCGTCGCCGCCGCCGTCTCGCCCAGCACCGTCCAGATCACCGTCAAGAACGGCAACGGCACGGCCACCGGCACCGGCGTCGTCCTGAACACCGACGGGCAGATCCTCACCAACTACCACGTGATCGACACCGCGGCCGCCGGCGGCACGATCACCGTCACCTTCAAGGACGGCTCCACCGCCCGGGCCACCGTCACCGGCACCGACAAGGCCCTCGACGTCGCCGTGATCACCGCCACCGGCGCGAAGAACCTCACCCCCGCCGTCCTCGGCGACTCGTCCGCCGTGGCCATCGGCGACCCGGTCGTCGCCATCGGCAACCCCGACGGCCTCACCGGCACCGTCACCTCCGGCATCATCAGCGCCGAGAACCGCGACGTCACCGTCCAGCTCGACGAGGGCAGCACCAGCGGCAACGGCGGCTTCGGCCTCCCCTTCCTGCCCGGCCTGCCCGGCGGGCGCGGCACCGCCCCGCAGTCGGACAGCGGCAGCACCACCACCTACAAGGCCTTCCAGACCGACGCCGCGCTCAACCCCGGAAACTCCGGCGGCCCGCTGATCAACGCCGGCGGCCAGGTCATCGCGATCAACTCGGCGATGTACGCGCCCGGCGGCTCCGGCTCCTCCGGCAGCGGCTCGGCCGGCAGCGTCGGCCTCGGCTTCGCCATCCCGATCAACGACATCAAGCAGGTCCTGCCGAAGCTCGAAGCCGGCCAGAGTCTGTGATCCGCACTCCCTGAGACGGACAATTGCTCCCAGCAGGCCCCCGAACCGACGAGAAAGGGCACCCGCCCATGACCCCGTCCGCCGACGACCGCACCGCCGCCGAGGCCGGCCACCCCTCCGCCCGGCTCCTCGTGGTCGACGACGAACCCGCCCTCCGGGACGCCCTGGAGAGCAGCCTCGCCTTCGAGGGGTACGAGGTCGCCACCGCCACCGACGGCTACGAAGCCCTGGAGTCCGTCGAACGCGACCGGCCCGACCTCGTCCTGCTGGACATCATGATGCCCCGGATGGACGGCCTCACCGCCGTCCGCCGGATGCGCTCGCGCGGCGACACCGTCCCGGTGCTGATGCTGACCGCCCGCGACGCCGTCGGCGACCGCGTCACCGGCCTCGACGTCGGCGCCGACGACTACCTCGCCAAGCCCTTCGAGCTCGACGAACTCCTCGCCCGCGTCCGTGCCCTGCTGCGCCGCAACGCCCTCGCCGTCGAGGCCGCGGCCCGCGCCGCCGCCGAGGACGAGAGCGAGGTGCTCGCCTTCGCCGACCTGCGGATGAACACCGCCACCCGCGAGGTCACCCGGGCCGGCAAGCCGATCGAGCTCACCCGCACCGAGTTCATGCTGCTGGAGATGTTCCTCGCCCACCCCCGCCAGGTCCTCACCCGCGAACAGATCCTCAAGGCGGTCTGGGGCTTCGACTTCGAGCCCTCCTCCAACTCCCTGGACGTGTACGTGATGTACCTGCGCCGCAAGACCGAGCAGGGCGGCATGCCCCGCCTGATCCAGACCGTCCGCGGCGTCGGCTACGCCCTGCGCCCGGCCGCCGGCACGAGCGCGTGAACAACGTTCCGCCCCCTCCACTGACCCCGCCCCGCACGCCGGGCCGCCGGCAGCGCCTGGTCCACTGGTTCCGCTCCCGCTCGCTGCGCAGCCGCCTCACCTTCCTGAGCGCGGCCGCGGTGGCGGTGGCGATCGCGCTGTCGGCGCTGGCGTGCTGGTTCATCGTGGAGAAGCAGTTGTACGACCAGGTGCGCACCGACCTGCTCAGCGCCGAGCCGGAACCGCTGCCCAAGAACGGCAACATCCCCTGCGGATCCACGCCGCAGGAGGCACTCGCCCTGTCGCTGGCCACCCCGCGGAGCAGCCGTCCGCCGTCGGACCTGGGCAGCCCGCCGTTGCGGGACACCCAGAACGTGTCCTCCGACCTGACCCAGGTCTGCCTGCCGCCCGGCGCCAAGCGGGCGGTCGTCATCCAGCCGAGCGACGCCAAGGTCTTCGCGCTCAAGAAGGCCCAGCCCGTCATCCGCGACGGGCAGTACACCGACGGCAAGCCCGCCATGGTCCGGCTGGCCTGGTACCCCAACGTCAACCCGGGCTACCCGCCGGTCCTGGTCATGGTCGCGGCGCCGACCCAGCCCGTCGAGGACTCCCTGCAGGGCCTCGCCATCCTCCTCGGCTCCGTCTCCGCCGGCGGCATCCTGCTCGCCGCCATCGCCGGCCGTCTGGTCGCCCACTCCTCGCTCAAGCCCGTCGACCACCTCACCGGCGCCGTCGAGCACATCGCCCGGACCGAGGAGGTCGGCACCACCATCCCGGTGCGCGGCGACGACGAGATCGCCCGGCTGTCCGCCTCGTTCAACTCGATGAGCACCGCCCTCGCCAACTCCCGCGAGCGGCAGACCCGGCTGATCGCCGACGCCGGGCACGAGCTCCGCACCCCGCTGACCTCCCTGCGCACCAACGTCGACCTGCTGATCCGCAGCGACCGGACCGGCCGCCCGCTGCCCGCCGCGACCAGGACCAAGCTGCTCGGCAACATGAAGGCGCAGATGCAGGAGCTCACCGTCCTGATCGGCGACCTGCTCCAGCTCTCCCGCCCGGACACCCCGAAGAGCGGCCCGGCCCTCACCGTGGTCGCCCTGCACGAGATCGCCGGACGGGCCGTCGAACGGGCCGAGCTCCGCGGCCCCGGGCTCGTCTTCGAGACCGACACCGACCCCTGGTACGTGCACGGCGACGCCTCCGGGCTGGAACGGGCGGTGATCAACCTGCTGGACAACGCGGTCAAGTACAGCCCGCCCGGCGGGACCATCGAAGTCCGGCTGCACCAGGGCGTGCTGACCGTCCGCGACCACGGCCCCGGCATCCCGCCGGACGAACTCCAGTACGTCTTCGACCGGTTCTGGCGCTCGCCCTCCTCGCGCCAGCTGCCCGGCTCCGGCCTCGGGCTGTCGATCGTCGCCCAGAGCGTCCGGGAGGCGGGCGGCGAGGTCTCCCTCGGCCCCGCCCCCGACGGCGGTCCGGGCGCGCTGGCCACCGTCCGGCTGCCCGGCGGCCCCGCCCCGGAATGACGGAGGGGGCGGGCGGGGCGCCCCGACAGCGCCCCGCCCGCCCCCTCCGGTAGCCGGCTCCGGTCAGTCGATGTCGCTGCCCGGGCCGATGACCTTGATCCGGTCCTGCGCCGGCGCCCGGAGCGGCGAGGCCGCCGAGCTGTGGGCGCTCAGGTAGGCAGCGAAGACGTCCAGGTCCGAGGCGCCGACCAGCTTGTCGGTGCCGGCCGCGAAGGCCGGGAAGCCGTCGCCGCCGCCGGCCAGGAACTCGTTGGCCGCGACCCGGTAGCTGCCGGCCGGGTCGACCGGGGCGCCGTTCAGCCGGACCGAGTCCAGGACCACCCGGTCCGCACCGGTCTTGCGCATGTCCAGGGTGTAGTGCAGGTTCGACGACACCTGGAGGACCTTCGGCGCGGCGGTGTTGGAGCCGCTCACCTGCTGCTGGAGCAGCTGGATCAGCTGGGCGCCGGTCAGCGTCTTGACCTGCATCATGTTGGTGAACGGCTGGACGGTGAACGCCTCGCCGTAGGTCACCACGCCGTCGCCCTCGCCGCCCGAGGCCTTGTACACCAGGTCGGAGCGGATGCCGCCGGGGTTCATGAAGGCGACCTGCGCGCCGCCCTTGTCGGCCGGGGCCAGCCCGGCGAGCTGCGCGTCGGCGATCACGTCACCGAGCGGCTTCTCCAGGTCGCTGTTGCCGCGGCCGTTGATGTCCGAGGCGATGTAGCCGATCGGCCGGTTGGCGATCGGGGCGGCCAGCTTGGAGTAGCGGTCGACCAGCGCCGTCATGTCGGGCGCCTTGTCGACCGTGCGGCGCACCACGTGGTTCTCGGCCTTGACCGAGGGGCGCACGATCTCGCCGGTGGTCTTGTCCAGCTTCATGTCGATCTCGGTGAAGAGCCGGCCGAAGGAGGCGGCACTGGTCACCGAGCGCGGGACGCCGTTGGGGTCGGGGATGCTGCAGGCGTACGCGTTGTGGGTGTGGCCGGTGACGATGGCGCCGACCGCCGGGTCGATCTTCTTCGCGATGTCGACGATCGGGCCGGAGACGCCCTGGCCGGCCGCTCCGCAGTCGTAGTTGTAGACGCTGCCGGCCGGGTAGCCGCCCTCGTGGATCAGCGCGACGATCGAGTTGACGCCCTTGGCCTTGAGCTCGGCGGCGTACTTGTTGATCGTGGTGACCTCGTTGGCGAACTTCAGGCCCTTGACGCCCTCGGCGGTCACGATGTTCGGCGTGCCCTCCAGGGTGACGCCGATGAAGCCGACCTTCACGCCCTGGGACTTGGTCACCCAGTACGGGGCCAGCAGCGGCTTGCCGGTCTTCTCGTCAGTGACGTTGGCCGACAGGTAGTTGAAGTTGGCGCCCTTGAAGGTGCGGCCGGGCTCGTAGCAGCCGTCGGTCGGGTGGCAGCCGCCCTCCTGCATGCGCCGCAGCTCCTGCGCACCCTCGTCGAACTCGTGGTTGCCCACGGAGGTGACGTCCAGGCCGAGCTTGTCCATCGCCTCGATGGTCGGCTCGTCGTGGAAGAGTGCCGAGGTGAGCGGGGAGGCGCCGATGATGTCGCCGGCCGCGACGGTGATCGAGTCGTCGGCCGGGATCCGCGCCTTGCGCAGCTCGGTGGCCAGGTACTCGATGCCGCCGGCCGGGGTGGCGACCTCCTTGCCGGTGGCCGGGTCGATCTCCTTGATCGTGCCGGACGAGCCGGCCGGGGGCTCCAGGTTGCCGTGGAAGTCGTTGATCGCCAGCAGCTGGAGGTTGACGGTCTTGTGGCGCTTGGCGTTGGCGTCGGCGGCCTGGGCGGCCGTCGGCACGGCCACCGTGCCGAACAGACCTGCGGCGGCGACGACGGCGAGCGCCGTCCGTCGGGATCTGGCGGTGAGCATGAAGGGTTCCCCTGCACCTTGGAAGGAGTACCGGCTGCGGACAGCATCGGCGTACGGGCATGTGTTGCGACTGCGAAGCCTAGGGTCAACGCGCGTAGCTGTCAGGACGTCGGACGTAACGAGAGCATTACCTCCTGACGAACCATCGCCGTCCGCGGAGTGCGAACCCTGCGGAGAGACGCCCCCGGGGCCCGCTCAGACGCCCGGCTCCGCGGCCAACTGCCGCTCCGCTCGCTCCCGTTCGGCCACCGCGTCCTCGGTCATCGCACGGTCGGTGTAGACCAGCGGACGCTCCGCCTCGGTGATGATGTGCTTGACCACCTGGACGTTGCCGTTGACGTCCCAGACCGCGATGCCCGGCGACAGGGTGGGGATGATCTCCACCGCCCAGCGCGGCAGGCCCAGCACCCGGCCGGTGGCCCGCGCCTCCTCGGCCTTCTGCATGTAGATCGTCCGGGTGGAGGCCATCTTCAGGATCGCCGAAGCCTCCTTGGCCGCCGCGCCGTCCACCACGTCGGACAGGTGGTGCACCACCGCGACGAAGGACAGGCCGAGCCGGCGGCCGAACTTCAGCAGCCGCTGGAAGAGCTGGGCCACGAAGGGGCTGTTGATGATGTGCCAGGCCTCCTCGACCAGGAAGATGCGCTTCTTCCGGTCCGGCCGGATCCAGGTGTGCTCCAGCCACACCCCGACGATCGCCATCAGGATCGGCATCGCGATCGAGTTGCGGTCGATGTGCGAGAGGTCGAAGACGATCAGCGGCGCGTCCAGGTCGATGCCGTCGGTGGTCGACCCGTCGAACATGCCGCGCAGGTCACCGTCGACCAGCCGGTCCAGCACCAGCGCCACGTCCAGACCCCAGGACTGCACCTCGCCCACCGCCACGCCCAGCGACTCCACCGAGGACAGCTCGGGGTTGCGCAGGGTGTCGATGATGTCGTCCAGCACCGGCTGGCGGTCCTTCACCGAGGACACCACGTGGGCGTGCGCGGCCTTCAGTGCGAAGCCGGCCCGCTCCTCCAGCCCACGCCCCATCGCCACCTCGACGATGGTGCGCAGCAGCGACAGCTGGCCGGTCTGGGTGATCGCCGGGTCCAGCGGGTTGAGCTTCACCCCGCCGTCCCGGGCCGCCATCGGATCCAGCCGGATCGGCTTTATGCCCAGCGCGTTGGCGATCAGGTTCCACTCGCCCACGCCGTCCTCGCCCTGCGCGTCCAGCACCACGACCTGGCGGTCCCGGAACCTCAACTGCCGTAGCACGTAGGTCTTCTCCAGCGCCGACTTGCCGTTGCCGGACTCGCCGAGCACCAGCCAGTGCGGGGCCGGCAGCTGCTGCCCGTACAGCTGGAAGGGGTCGTACACGTACCCCTTGCCGCTGTACACCTCCCGCCCGATGATCACGCCGGAGTCGCCCAACCCGGGGGCGGCGGTGGGCAGATAGACGGCCTGCGCCTGGCCGGTGGAGGTGCGCACCGGCAGGCGGGTGGTCTCCACCTTGCCGAACATCAGGCTGGTGAACGCCTCGGTGAGGTTGCCGAGCGCCATGGGCGGCCTCCTGACGGGTCAGCGGTGGACGTGCGGACGTGCGGGGTCGTGCGGACGTGCGGGGTCGGGCGGTGTGCCCGGGCGGCTCAGCGGCGGATGCCGGTGGCGAACGGAAGGGTGTTGACGAAGGCCCGGTGGTGCTCGCGGTCGCACCACTCCAGCTTGAGGTAGCTCTTGCCGGCCGAGGCCCGGATGGTCCGCTTGTCGCGGGCCAGCGCGTCGGGGTTGCGCGAGGAGACCGTGATGTAGCCGACCAGGTTCACCCCGGCCGCGCCGGAGGCCAGGTCGTCACCGCGCTGGTCCACCCGGCCGGTGTGCGCCAGGTCACGCGGGTCGACCGTCCGGTTCATCTTCGCCGCACGGCTGGCCTCGGCCTCGTCGTTGGTCTTCTCGGTCAGCATCCGCTCGATCGCGACGTCGGTGGGCTCCAGGTCCATCGTCACCGCCACCGTCCGGATCACGTCCGGAGTGTGCACCAGCAGCGGCGCCAGGAAGTTGACGCCCACCGGGGTGAGCGGCCACTCCTTGACCCACGCGGTGGCGTGGCACCACGGCTCCCGGGTCGCCGACTCCCGGGTCTTCGCCTGCAGGTACTGCGGGTCGGTCGCGTCCAGCTCGGCCGGCCAGGCATTGCGCCGGGACATCGCCTGGATGTGGTCGATCGGGTGGTCCGGGTCGTACATCGAGTGCAGCAGCGAGGAGAGCCGAGCCTGGCCCAGCGGCTGGCGCACCCGGATGTCCGCCTCGGCCAGCCGGGCGCAGATGTCGGTCAGCTCGCGCGCCATCACGGCCGCCAGCCCCTCGTCGTCCCGCGCCCGCCGCCCGGTCGCCGTCCGGCCCATCGCGTGCGCCTCGGCCGCCAGGTCACGGGTGTAGTGCATGCAGGCCACCAGGTACGCCCGGTGCTGCTCCGAGGAGGTCGACACCATCGACTGGAGCTGGTCGTACGAGTCCTGCAGCCAGCGCGGCGAGGACGGGTCCCCGCGGCGCTCGACGTCCTTGGCGTGCGCGTCCGGGTCGGCCGGCAGCGTCCGGGCCAGGATCTGCAGCCGGGTCACGAAGCCGTCCCCGTTCGCCACGTGCTTCAACAGCGTCCCGAAGCGGTCGACCAGGGCCTCCTGGTCCTCCGAGTCGCGCAGACCGACACCCGGGCCCTCGATCTCGATCGCGGCCGTCACCGTGCGCCGCTCCAGGTGCATCAGCACCCCCACCTCGTCCGGCCCGAACGGCGCCGTCAGCCAGCGCAGCCGCCCCACCCCCGGCGGCGGACCGACCTCCACCTCCCGGCCGTCCAACCGGGTGCCCGCGTCCATCACGTCCGAACGCCACACCGCCCGCCCGCTGCGGACCGTCCGGCGGTAGGTGCGGTTGATCTCCACCCACTTGTAGAACGTCCGCTTGCGGTACGGCACGTACACGGCCGCGATCGCGAGCGCCGGCAGACCGACCAGCCCGCCGATCCGCAGCGGCAGGACCGGCATCAACAGGCCCCAGAGCATCCCGAGGAAAGCCCCGAAGATGATCAGCATGATCTCGCCGGACTCCCGGTTCCGGCCGATCGGCGCGTTCGGGCGGGCCTTGCCGATCAGGTAGGTGCGGCGCTGGTGCACGTACGGCTGGGCGTACTGGGCACCGTACTGGCCGAGCGGTTCACTGCTCACTTACCCGTCACCCTCCCTTCGCTGGATTGCTGTCGCGGATCGAGGCCGAGGCCTGCGGCGGCCCGCCCTGCGGCGGCGGGGACGGCGTCCGGCCGGCGTGGGCGGCGATGCCCGGCGCGACCGAACCGCCGCCGGCACCCCCACCACCACCGGCCGCCTGCGGACCGCGGTCACCATGGGTGGTGATGCCCTGCTTCATCAGGTTCGCGGTGCCGTTGATCATCGCCGAACCCGCCTGCACGGCGTTGGCCCGGGCCCCGCGCATGTTCAGCAGCTCGTCGCCGAAGCCCGGCACGAAGCGGTAGACCGCGGCACTCGCGAAGATCGACAGGAACAGGATCGCCAGCCCGGACAACACCCGGGCGAAGTCGTCGTCGGCCCCGGCCCCGGTCGCCACCGCACCCGCCAGACCCAGGATGACCACGATGATCGGCTTCGCCAGGTCCACCGCCAGCATCACCCCCGCCCAGCGCCGCACGTGCTTCCACAACTGCCGGTCCACCAGCCCCGCGTACACCGCCGTACCCAGCAGCGCGCCGACGTACAGCATCGCCGCCCGGATCAGCAGCTCGATCCAGAGCACCGCCGCCGCCAGCACCGCGACCAGCGACACGATCACCAGGATCAGCGGACCACCGCCCACGTCACCCTTCTCCAACGTGTCGGCGAACCCGCCCAGGTACGACCCGGTGTCCGTCTTCGTCCCGACCGCTATCGCCTTGGTCAGCCCGTCCGTCACGCTCACCACGGTGAACAGGATCAACGGCGTGAACGCCGACGCCACCACCGTCAGCCACAGGAAGCCGATCGCCTCCGAGAACGCCGTCGTCAACGGCGCCCCCCGCACCGCCCGCTTCGCCACCGCCAGCAGCCACAGCACCAGCGTGATCACCGTCGACACGGCGAACACCACGGCGTACTGCTGCAGGAACGACGCATTGGTGAAGTCCACCTGCGTCGTCCCGTCGATCGCCCCCGACAACTTCCGCACCACCCACGCCGCGGCCTGCGCACAGCTCTTGGCCAACGACCCCAACGGATCGGTCACGGCCCCGACGGTGCCACTCCCGGGGAGGGAACCACCGCCGGGCTTGTCAGCACAGAGGATGTCGCTGCCAGAAATCGGCAGGTCCGGGCAATTGGGGTTGCCCGTTCCGCTCGGCTTCGGGGTCGGTGACGGCTCTGCGAACACCCGCTGAGCTGCCGACAGCGCAGTCAGCTGCAGAGCGGCCAGCGCGCCGACAAGGGTGCCCACTCGGCGCCGTGCGCCGGATCGGCGTGAGGTCTGGTCAACGCGCAAAGCGGAACCCCCCGAACTGCTGGACGGCGCCGGTGATCTCATCGGCGGTGGCGGCCTGCTGATCTGCTGGCACCGGCGCGGGGCCCTGCCTGCTCGTGTAGTCGCTGAGCTTCCAGTCGCTGCCCGTCCAGTGCAGCGAGAGGGTGAGGGTGAACCAGTTGGTGGTCACCGGCTGGACGGAGCGCTCGCCGGCGAGGCCGGTGAGGCCGGTGCACCACACTTCGACCTTGGTGTCGTCGTCGCTGTAGCCGCCCGTCGACTTGGCGCCGACCGGTACCGTGCGGCTGACGAAGGTGAGGCCCTTGGGCGCGTGGCCCTGGGCGTCGAGTCCGTAGCGGGTGGCGGTGTCGCCGCCGAACCCCTGGTCCAGCCGGCTCTGCAGCCCCGCGAGTGCGCCCGGGTCGGCGATGGTGGCGACGATGGCGTGTCGGCTGTCGGTGCGGAACATGTCCGCCGAGCCGATCGCCACCGCGTAGTTGGTGGCGGCGGACTGGGCGCCGGGTTCGGTGTGCGGGTAGCCGGTGGGGATGCCGTTGACGGTGGTGCCGGCGGGCTGGTCGCCGCTGGGGGCGGGGCCCGCGCCGGAGCCGGCGCGGTCGGCGGAGCCGCCGCCGTCTCCGCCTCCGGTGCCGGGTGTGACGCGGTTGGCGATGGCGATGGCCACCACGAGCAGGGTGACGACGACCAGGACGGCCAGCAGACCGCGCAGCGGGCGGGACTGACGGTGGTTCTGCTGGGGGGAGGACTGTTCGCCGACCGGCAGCCGCGTGCGGGTGCGCGGCTGGTCGTCGGACAACGGCACGGTGGCCCTCCTGGTGCGGGGAGCCGGGGCGGCTCCGGGGGCCCTCCATCCGGGGGCGGGCGCGGACGGAGGGTGGGATCGGGGGTGGGTACCTGGCGGGACGGCCGTCGGTGGGGTCCGGACGGGGGCCCGGCCTCGGGCAGCTCGGACTACTGCTGTCCGATCGTCAGATGGCCATGCCGTAGACAATGGTGAACAGAGTGCCGAGTGATCCGATGATGAACACGCCGGTCAGTCCGGCGACGATCAGCCCCTTGCCCTGTTCGGCGCCGAAGCTGTCGCGCATCGCGGTCGCTCCGATCCGCTGCTTGGCCGCACCCCAGACCGCGATGCCCAGGCAGGCGAGGATGGCGACGGCCATGATCACCTCGACCATCACGCGCGCCTCCGAGCCGAGGGTCGCGAACGGCCCCCAGTCCGGGGCGATTCCGCCGATGATGGTGTCGATGTTCGGCTTCTTGGGGGGGTCCTCGGCCAGGTGGCCGACCGTATTGGTGTGCACGCTGCTCAGGTTCATATCCATCTCACCGCCCGATCAGGCAAATTCAAGGGCCCGGACCCGGCCCGCGCGAAGGGTCGGTACCTATTCTTGGCCAGATCTGATGTCGACTTGGCTACTTCTCGCGAATTGGTCGTGAGGCATCGGACACGTACGCCAGGATGTACACCGTACGAAGGATAGCGCTCACTGTTCGTATCTCTGATGATTGCGGTGAGCAACGCCTTCCGGGACACTTCGACTGACGATTCGTCGGGATGGTGCTGATGGTACTCCGGAAGGCCGGTACGGCCGCCGCCGCTGCGGGAGTTGTTGCGTTCGGGTTCATCGGGCTGGTGACGATGGGGACTTATGCGGCAAGTGGGACGCCGCAGCAGTCGGCGAATCGTTCCGCCCTCTCCCCCGGGACGGTCCCCGCGGCCTACCAGGACCCGATCCAGCGATGGGGAACGCTCTGCCCGCAGATCTCCCCCCCGATGCTCGCGGCGCAGCTGTACCAGGAGAGCGGTTTCGACCCGAAGGCGCGTTCCGGGGTCGGGGCGCAGGGGATGGCGCAGTTCATGCCGGGCACCTGGCCCAGCTACGCCACGGACGGCAACGGGGACGGCAGGGCGGACGTCTGGGACCCGCTGGACGCGATCGCCTCGGCGGCGACCTACGACTGCGCGATCGCCAGACGGGTCGCACAGGTCCCGGGCGACCCGCAGGCCAACCTGCTGGCCGCGTACAACGCCGGCGAGGGCGCGGTGGAGAAGTACAACGGGGTGCCGCCGTACAAGGAGACCCAGGGGTACGTGCGGAACATCCAGGCGATGGCCCGCAGCTTCACGGCGCCGGCCTCGCCGACCGCGCCGCTGGAGGTGTCCGCGCAGTCGTCGGCCGCGATCTACTTCGCGCAGACCAAGCTCGGCACCCCGTACCTGTGGGGCGGTGAGGGGCTGCCCTCGCAGAACGGGCGGTTCGACTGCTCGGGCCTGACCCAGGCGGCGTTCGCCAGTGTGGGCATCACCCTGCCCCGGGTGGCCAACGACCAGTGGTACGCCGGTCCGCACCCGTCGCGCGACCAGCTGCGGCCGGGCGACCTGGTGTTCTGGGCGACGGACCTGAGCGATCCGCGGAGCATCCACCACGTGGGGATCTACGTCGGCGGCGGGTACATGATCAACGCGCCGCACACCGGCGCGGTGATCCGCTACGACAAGATCGACACCAGGGAGTACATCGGCGCGACCCGGGTCACCTCGGACGGCGCCCAGGCGCTGCCCACCCGCAACAACGAGGGCGCCGTCAACGCCCCGAGCCGACCGGCCGGGACGGAGCCCACCGCCCCGGCCGGCGCCCCGGCGACCCCCGCCCAGCCGGCGGCCGCCGCCCCGCCCGCGCAGGCCGGGCCGAGCCCCGCCGGGGCCGGCCGGTAGGCCCCGGTGCGGCCGGGTCGGACGGGACCTGTGTGCGCACTGTGGACGCTGAGTCAAGTTTCGATAACCGCGCGTTTCCGTGGAACGCTGTGCCCCGGAAATGACGTTTCCTCCGGTGGCCCGCCGTCAGCTCTCCGCGCCGGACGGGCCCCGCCACGACGATGACGATCAGGTGCAGACCAGAAGGAGGTGCGGCGTGTCGACGCCGCTTGCCGACACGACCAACCCCGACCTCGACCTGCTCTACGCCGTCAACGGCCTGGCCAAGCGCTCCCCGCAGTGGCTGGACCACCTGGTCTCGTGGATCGGCGAGTACGGCATCCTGATCGGTCTGGCGATGCTCGGCCTGGTGGCCTGGCTCCAGGCGAGACGCCGTCCGGACGCGCCGGTGGCGATGGCGGGGCTGCTCTGGGTGCCGCTCTCGGTGGCGATCGCCGAGCTGGCCAACCTGCCGATCGCCGCGATCGTGAACCGCCCCCGACCCTTCGTCGACCATCCCGGGCTGCTGGTCCTGGTGGACGGCAAGGCCGGCACCCACTCCTTCGTCAGCGACCACTCGACCATGACCATGGGCGTCGCGGTGGCGCTGTTCCTGGTGAACCGCAGGCTGGGCTGGATCGCCGGCGGGCTGGCGCTGCTCCAGGGCTTCTGCCGGATGTTCATGGGCGTCCACTATCCGACCGACGTGATCGGTGGCTTCGCGCTCGCCGTCGCCGTGGTGCTGCTGCTGGCGCCGATCGCGATGGCCGTGCTGGTGCCGTTCTGCCACGCGCTGAGCCGGACGGCGGTCGCCCCGCTGGTCCGGGCGCCCGAGCGCGGCGGCGCGGCCCGGGCCGGGGCCGGTCCGCGCGGCCGTCGGCGCGGACGCGGGCCGGTGCGGACCGGGGATCAGCCGCCGGAGTCCGATCTGGCGGCCTGACCCCGCCCCGCGGCTCCGGGGCCCGGTGGGGGTCAGTCCGGCTCGGCGCCGATCTCGGCGAGGTGGTCGGCCCCTTCCCGGCGGGCCAGGTCGCGCGAGCGGCGGGCCGGGGAGTACCAGCCGCAGCTGCAGGTCGCGAAGGCGAAGGAACCGCGTTCGCCGACCGTGAGGTGGTGTTCGGGCATCCGGGCGGTGCCGGGTGCGACCGGCAGCTCACTGTGCACGTGGTTCACCGTAACGTGCCGGACGCCCCGGCCGCGACGGATCCGCGACCCGGACACCCGTGACTCTTCTCGCCCCAACTCGTTTGCCCGGAAAGAGCTCTGCCCACCCGAGGGGGTCCGGCGGGGCAGTCGGGCCCGAGGGGGTTGTCGCGAGGATGAAGATGACCGACCAGCAGCGCACCGGGAGGCCGGCAGGCCGTCCGGGTGCGCACCTGCGCTCGGCGGCCGGGGCCGCCCTGCTCGCCGCCGCCCTGGCGGCGGGAGCCGCCGGCTGCTCCGGCGGCGCCGTCAGCGGCTCCTCCGACCAGCAGTCGGGCGCCCCCGACCAGCTCGCCGCGGACCCGCTGACGGCGGTGCGCAACGCCGCCGACATCACCGGCCGCACCGGCTCCGCCCGCACCGCGACCGAGCTGGTCACCGAGTCGGCCGAGAAGAAGGCCTCGTTCAGCGGCACCGGCGGCTACGACTACGTGAAGCGGATCGGCCGGCTGGAGGTCCAGGTGCCGCCGGGCGCGGCGACCACCGGGAAGATCGTCGAGGTGGTCCTGCCGGGCACCGTCTACCTCCAGAACAGCGGCGCCAAGGTCCCCGAGGGCAAGTGGGTCAAGCTGGACGTGCGCCAGCTGCCCGACGGCAACCTGGTCAGCAGCGGCGCGACCGACCCGGCCTCGGCCGCGGGGGCGCTGCGCGGGGCCCAGAAGGCGGACGCGGTGGGCACCGAGACCGTCGACGGGGTCGCGCTGCACCACTACCGGGGCACCCTGGACCTGGCGAAGGCCGCCGACGCGACCGGCGGCCGGGGCGGGGACGGTCTGCGGATGGGTGCGCAGACCTTCACCGTCAAGGAGGTCCCGTACGACGCCTGGCTGGACGACCAGGGCCGGCTGCGCAAGGTGGTCGAGGTGTTCACCTTCGCCGGGGTGGCCGGCTCGAAGGAGCCCAAGGACCAGGTGAAGGTGACGTCGACGACCTCGCTGGCGGACTTCGGCAAGCCGGTCGAGGCGGCCGAGCCCTCGGCCTCGGACATCTACCAGATGAAGCCCACGGAGAGCCCGAAGTAGGGCGGGCCCGACACGCCCTGGGCCGCCGGGGCAGCGCTCCGGTGCCGGGGCGAGACGGGGTGCCGCCGGGGCGGGTGGCCGTCCGGGGAGCGACGGCCACCCGTTTCGGCGGCGCCGAGATGGCCCGTCCGTGCCATGTGGGCGGGCCCCGAAGTGCCTAGGCTGGACTCCGGGTGGCTGCCGCCCGGGCTGGCGAGGCACTGAAGGGGTGGTGCGAGTGGTGTCGTCCACGGGCGGCCGCAGCGGCGGCCACGACGACGCGGCCCTCGACGAGATCGAGCTGGCCGGCGAGCTGATGATCGCCGCGACGGCCAGCTCCGGCGACCGGCTGCCGACCGAGCGGATCGACGAGGTGCTGCTGGACCGGGCGGAGCCCGGGCCGGCCGACCGGGAGGCCGGCGGCTAGCGGGCCCCGGGGGCGGCGGCCCCGGAGCGGCGGGCCCCCGGGCGCGTCTCCGGAGCGGCGGAGGGCCGGCGGTTCAGCTGCGCAGCAGGCGGCTGATCGCGGCGGTGGCCTCCGCCACCTTGGCGTCCAGCTCGGTGCCGCCCTCCTCCGCGGCCGCGGCGACGCAGTGCCGCAGGTGCTCCTCCAGCAGGGAGAGCGCGAAGGACTGCAGGGCCTTGGTGCCGGCCGAGACCTGGGTGAGCACGTCGATGCAGTAGACGTCCTCGTCGACCATGCGCTGGAGGCCGCGGATCTGGCCCTCGATCCGGCGCAGCCGCTTGAGGTGGGCGTCCTTCTGCGCGCTGTAGCCGTGCGGGCCGTGGTGCCCCGCCGGAGTGTGGTCGGCGTGCGGGTCGGTCCCCTGCGCGTGCTCCGGCTCGGTGCGCGCTTGCGTCGTGGTCATCGGCCCCGCCTTCGTCTCAGTGCCTGGTGGCTGCGTCGGCCCCCAGTGTCCAACACCCGGGCCCTCCGTGGTGTTCCGACGGCCGGTCCGGCATGTGCCGTCGGGCCCGGGAGGAGGTGTCCGCTCCGGTTCACCCGTCTGAGCGGCGCCCCGGTTCTTCCGCGCGCACGACGAGGACAATCCGGGCGAGGTTCCGTCAGACTGAGGGATCGAGTCCACACGTGGCGGTGCGGCCCGGATCAGCCGGTGCGGCAGCCGAACGGAAGGGGAGGTTCCGGCTCCTTCCCCGACACCCGTTTGCGTGATTGCGCTTGGTTGCACCTAGCATCGTTCAGTCCCTACCCCGCACATCGGAGATTTCCGTGCGTTTTAGCCTCACCCCGAAGGAGACGAGCTTCTACGACATGTTCGCCGCCGCGGCGGAGAACCTCGTCGTCGGATCGAAGCTCCTTTTGGAGCTGCTGGGATCAGACGTGTCGGCCCGTGCGGAGATCGTCGAGCGCATGCGCGCCGCCGAGCACGCCGGGGACGACACCACCCACGCCGTCTTCCACCAGCTGAACTCGTCCTTCATCACGCCCTTCGACCGCGAGGACATCTACAGCCTCGCCTCGTCGCTGGACGACATCATGGACTTCATGGAGGAGGCGGTCGACCTGGTCGTCCTCTACGACATCCAGACCCTCCCGAAGGGGATCGAGCAGCAGATCGAGGTGCTGGCGCGCGCCGCGGAACTCACCGCCGAGGCGATGCCGAACCTGCGCAGCATGTCCAACCTCACCGAGTACTGGATCGAGGTCAACCGGCTGGAGAACCAGGCCGACCAGATCCACCGCAAGCTGCTCGCCCACCTGTTCTCCGGTCAGTACGACGCCATCGAGGTCCTCAAGCTCAAGCAGGTCGTGGACGTCCTTGAGGAGGCGGCGGACGCGTTCGAGCACGTCGCCAACACGGTGGAGACCATCGCCGTCAAGGAGTCCTGACCGCCGTGGACATGGCAGCACTCATCGCCGTCGTCGGCGTTGCGTTCTTCTTCACCTACACCAACGGCTTCCACGACTCGGCGAACGCGATCGCCACCTCGGTCTCCACCCGGGCGCTCACCCCCCGGGCGGCGCTGGCGATGGCCGCGGTGATGAACCTGGCCGGCGCGTTCCTGGGCAGCGGCGTAGCGCACACCGTCTCCAAGGGGATCATCGAGACCCCCACCGGCGACCAGGGGATGGCGATCCTGTTCGCCGCCCTGGTCGGGGCGATCACCTGGAACCTGGTCACCTGGTACTTCGGCCTCCCGTCCTCCTCCTCGCACGCGCTGTTCGGCGGCATGGTGGGCGCGGCGCTGGCCGGCGGCGTCGACGTGATCTGGAGCGGGGTCCTCGACAAGATCATCATCCCGATGATCGTCTCGCCGGTGGTCGGCCTGGTCGGCGGCTTCGTGGTGATGCTGGCGATCCTGTGGATCTTCCGCCGGGCCAACCCGCACCGCGCCAAGCGCAACTTCCGGGTCGCCCAGACCGCCTCGGCCGCCGCGATGGCCCTGGCACACGGCCTCCAGGACGCCCAGAAGACCATGGGCATCGTGGTCCTGGCCCTGACCATCTCCGGCCACCAGTCCGGCAACGGGATCCCGGTCTGGGTGAAGATCTCCTGCGCGACGATGCTCTCGCTGGGCACCTACGCGGGCGGCTGGCGGATCATGCGGACCCTCGGCCGCAAGATCATCGAGCTGGACCCGCCGCAGGGCTTCGCCGCCGAGGCCACCTCCGCCGCGGTCATGTACATCACCTCGTTCGTCTTCAAGGCGCCGATCTCCACCACCCACGTGATCACCGCGGCGATCATGGGCGCGGGGGCCACCAAGCGGATCCGCGCGGTGCGCTGGGGCGTCGCGAAGAACATCGTGCTCGGCTGGTTCATCACGATGCCGGCGGCCGCCATCGTCGCAGCGCTGATGTACTGGTTCGTCCACCTGTTCTGGGGCTGACGGCCCCGCAGGACGCGAACGGGCAGGGCCCGCCCCCACATCTCGGGGGCGGGCCCTTCTCCATGTCCCGCGGCGGCACCGCCATGCAGCACCACGGGACAGCTCGCGGTCCGTCGCGCTCCCCGGGACCGGGGAGTGCGACGGGGTCCGGTCTAGCCGAAGCGGCCGGAGATGTAGTCCTCGGTGGCCTGGACCTGCGGGTTCGAGAAGATCCGCTGGGTGTCGTCCAGCTCGATCAGCTTGCCCGGCTGGCCGACGCCGGCCAGGTTGAAGAAGGCGGTGCGGTCGCTGACCCGGGCCGCCTGCTGCATGTTGTGGGTCACGATGACGATGGTGAACTGCTCCTTCAGCTCGCCGATCAGGTCCTCGATGGCGAGGGTGGAGATCGGGTCGAGCGCGGAGCAGGGTTCGTCCATCAGCAGGACCTGGGGCTCGACCGCGATGGCGCGGGCGATGCACAGGCGCTGCTGCTGACCGCCGGAGAGACCGGCCCCCGGCTTGTTCAGCCGGTTGTGGACCTCGTTCCAGAGGTTGGCGCCCTTCAGCGAGCGCTCCACCACCTCGTCCAGCACGGACTTCTTCTTCACGCCGGAGAGCCGCAGACCCGCGATCACGTTGTCGTAGATCGACATGGTCGGGAACGGGTTCGGGCGCTGGAAGACCATGCCGACCGAGCGGCGCACGGCGACCGGGTCGACGTTGGAGGCGTACAGGTTCTCGTCGTCCAGGAGGACCTTGCCCTCGACCCGGGCGCCCGGGATCACCTCGTGCATCCGGTTGAGGGTCCGCAGGAAGGTGGACTTGCCGCAGCCGGAGGGGCCGATGAAGGCGGTCACCGAGCGGGGCTCGATGCTCATCGAGATGTCCTCGATGGCCTTGGTGGTGCCGTAGAAGGCCGACAGTCCGCTGACGTCGATGCGCTTGGCCATGATCGTTTGCTTCTCTCGTCTGTCTCGTACGTCAGTCGGTCGCTCAGTGCCCGCCCTTGGGCGAGCGCCAGCGGGCGATGCCCCGGGCGATGAGGTTGAGCCCCATCACGAAGGCGATCAGCACCAGCGCCGCGCCCCAGGCACGGGCGTAGCCGAAGTCGTTGTTGACCTGCGAGTACTGCTGCCAGATGTACATCGGCAGGGACTGCTGCGGGCCGTTGAACGGGTCGCTGTTGATGTAGTCGGCGCCGAACACCAGCATCATCACCGGGGCGGTCTCGCCCGTGATGCGGGCGACCGCGAGCATCACACCGGTGGTGATGCCGCCGATCGCGGTGGGGAGGACGATCCGCAGGATGGTCTTCCACTTCGGCACGCCGAGCGCGTACGAGGCCTCGCGCAGCTCGTTCGGGACGAGCTTGAGCATCTCCTCGGTGGACCGGACCACGACCGGGATCATCAGGATGGCCAGCGCGAGGCTGCCCGAGAAGCCGGAGTAGCCGAAGCCCAGGGCGAGGTTCCAGAGCGAGAGGACGAACAGACCGGCGACGATCGACGGGATGCCCGTCATGACGTCGACGAAGAAGGTGACCGCCTTGGCGAGCGTGCCGCGGCCGTACTCGACCAGGTAGACGGCGGTCAGCAGACCGATCGGGGCGGCCATCGCGGTGGCCAGTCCGACCTGCTCCAGGGTGCCGATCAGCGCGTGGTAGATGCCGCCGCCCGGGCCGGACGGGATCACGCCCTTCATCGAGTGGCTCAGGAAGTACCCGTCGAACACGTGGATGCCCTGCTGGACGGTGTAGACCGTCAGGGCGACCAGCGGGACGACGGCCAGGATGAACGCGACCCAGACCACCGAGGTGGCGAGCCGGTCCTTGGCCTGCCGGCGGCCCTCGACCCGGGCCGAGAGGCCGTAGCTGACCAGGAGGAAGAGCACGGCCGAGATCAGGCCCCACTGGAGGTGGCTGGCCAGCCCGGCGACCGCGCCGATCGCGCAGCCGAGAATGATCGAGCCGGCGGCGACGCCGGCCGGGGCCCACTTGGGCAGGCGGTTGGCGGTCAGCGGACGGCCGACGGGCCGGGCGTCCTCGACGACGACGGTGGCGGTCATGCGTTGGCCCCCGAGTACTCCTTGCGGCGGGCGATGATCATTCGCGCGGCACCGTTCACCAGCAGGGTGATGACGAACAGGACGAGGCCGGAGGCCATCAGCGCGTCGCGGCCGTTGCTGCCGGCCTCGCTGAACTTCAGCGCGATGTTCTGCGCGAAGGTGCCGCCGCCGGCGTCCAGGATGTGCGGCGACAGGACGTTGCTGGCGGACAGCACGACCGCCACCGCGATGGTCTCGCCGAGCGCGCGGCCGAGGCCGAGCATCGAGGCCGAGATGATGCCGGGGCGGCCGAACGGCAGCACCGCGGTGCGGATCATCTCCCAGCGGGTCGCGCCGAGCGCGAGCGCCGCCTCCTCGTGCATCCGCGGCACCTGGCGGAACACCTCGCGGGAGACCGCGGTGATGATCGGCAGGATCATGATCGCCAGCAGGATGCCGACGGTGAACAGGTTGCGCGGGGTGCCGGTCCTGGTCTGGTCGAAGATGTACGTCCAGCCCAGGTACTCGTCGAGCCAGCTGGTCAGGCCGTCCAGGTGCGGCACCAGGAAGAGCGCGCCCCAGAGGCCGTAGACGACGCTGGGGACGGCGGCGAGCAGGTCGACCAGGTAGGCGAACGGCTGGGCGATCCGGCGCGGCGCGTAGTGCGAGATGAACAGCGCGATCCCGATGGCCACCGGGACGGCGATCGCCATCGCGATGACGGCGCTGACGATGGTGCCGAAGGCCAGGACGGCGATGCCGAAGACCGGCTTCGGGGCGTCCGGCGTCCACTCGAAGGTGGTGAGGAAGTTGCCCTCGTTGGTGCTCAGGGCCAGTACCGACCGCCAGGTCAGGAACGCCGCGATGGCGGCCATGATGACCAGCAGCAGGATGCCCGAGCCCCGGGCGAGGTTCATGAAGATCTTGTCGCCGACCCGGCTGTCGCGCGGCCGGCGTTCCCTGCCTCGCGGGGCGGCAGGGGAGGATGAAGTCATTGGTCTACTCCGGTCTGGTGGTGCCGCCCCGGGAAGGGGGACGGCACCATGGCGGCGGTGCCCCGGACGTGGTGCTGGGTGTGGTGCGTTCCGGTGGGGCGGCCCCGGCCCCCCTCGCTCACGGGGCCGCCCCACCGGGGGTCCCGTCGGGTCAGGCCAGGGTGGCGATGACGCCGTTGACCTTGTCGGTGACGGCCTTCGGCAGCGGGACGTAGCCCTTCTCGCCGACGGCCTTCTGGCCCGCGTCGCTGGCGGTGTAGGTCAGGAAGGACTTCAGGGTGTCGAGGGTCTCGGCCTTGTTGCCCTTGTCGCAGACGATCTCGTAGGTGACCAGGACCAGCGGGTAGGAACCCTCTTCCTTGGTCGCGTAGTCGAGCTTCAGGGCGAGGTCGCTGCCGGTGCCGGCGGACTGGGCCTTGGCGATGGTGGTGGCGGCGTTCTCGGCGGTGGCCTCGACCGGCTTGGAGGCACCGGTGTTGATCGCGGCGCTCTTCAGGTTGTTGGTCTGGGCGTAGGCCAGCTCGACGTAGCTGATCGAGTTCTTGACCTGCTTCACCTGGGCGGAGACACCGGCGCTGCCGTTGGCCGACTGGCCGAGCTTGCCCGTCCAGGCCTTGCCGGCCGGGTAGGACCAGGCACCGCCGCCGGCGGCGACGAAGTACTTGGTCAGGTTCTCGGTGGTGCCGGCGTCGTCCGAGCGGTGGAAGGTCTGGATCTCCGCGTCCGGCAGCTTGGCGCCCGGGTTCAGGGCGGCGATCGCCGGGTCGTTCCACTTGGTGATCTGCGAGTCGAAGATCTTGGCGGAGGTCGGGCCGTCCAGGACCAGGTTGTCGACGCCGTCGACGTTGTAGACCAGCGAGATCAGGCCGCCGACCATCGGCAGGTCGATGCCCTGGCCGCCGGTGCAGACCGCCTTGGAGCCGTCGACCTCGGCCGGCTTGAGGGCCGAGTCGGAGCCGGCGAACTGGATCTTGCCCTGGTTGAACTGCTGGATGCCGGCACCGGAGCCGCCACCCTGGTAGTTGATCGTGGTGCCGGAGCAGGCGGCGGCGAAGGTGGTCTTCCAGATGTCCATGGCCGCGCCCTGGGCGGTCGAACCGGCGGCGATCAGCGAACCGGGCTTGCCACAGTTGATCGGGCTGGCGGCCGCGGCGGAGCCGCCGGACCCGCCGGCCGCGGTCGTGTTGTTGTTGTTGTCCGACCCGCAGGCGGCGAGCGACAGCGAGCTGACGAGCGCCATGGCACCGATCGCGAGGGCCTTGGAGCGGCCGTTCCGCTGGAGCTTCACAGGGGTGTCCCTTTCTGTGGCATTGCCCTTCGCGCAGGCCGTAGGCGTACGGCCGGGCGCGGGTTCTGCTGTGGTCCGGGGCCCGTTCGGCCCTCCGGTGGTCCCGAAGTTAGGCCGGGTAAGTGACACGACAGCCGGTCACAAGTGAACGGAGAGTGAACCTCGAAGGGATGACAGGAAACTAGGCCAGGTAGTAACGGTTGCGTCACAGCGAGGGCGCAGGGAGATCACTTCCACCGTTCCTTCACCGGCCCGACCCCGGCCGCCCGCACCGGCCTCGCCCCCAGGAGCGCCAGCAGGGCGTCGATCAGCACCCGGTCGTGGTCGTGGGTGAGCCGGGCACGGGCCTTCCCGGCCGGCAGCCACTCCAGCCGGTCCACCTCCCGGTTGGGCCGGAAGGACCCGCTCGACGGCACCGCCGCCCAGTAGCGGACCTCCTTCGGCCGGCCCTGCACCCGGTAGTGCTGGGTGGGCAGCTCCGGGCCCAGCAGACAGCTGAACCCGGTCTCCTCCCGGACCTCGCGCAGCGCCGCGTCGACCACGCCCTCACCGGCTTCGAGCTTGCCCTTCGGCAGGCTCCAGTCGTCGTACTTGGGCCGGTGGATCAGCGCGATCCGCGGCCGCCCCAGCCGGCCGCCCTTCTTCGGCCTACCCGGCAGCCACAGCACCGCGCCCGCCGCCAGCACCACCGGGGCGTGCCGCGCGCCGGTCGCGGCCGCCCGGCCGGCACTCGGGCCCTCGCCCACCTCAGACCGTCCCGGATGCCGCGGAGTGCCCCCAGGCGTCGGCCGGGACGAGCTCCAGCCAGCCGTCCGGTCCCGGCGGCAGGTCCGGCCAGCGGCGGCCGACGGCGTACCGCGCGGACTCCACCTCCAGCCGCTGGTCGGCGTGGACCACGCCCAGCACGTACGCGGTCGCCGGGGTGATCCGCGGGGTGCGCGCCGCGGTGGCGGCGGTGACGGCGGCGTCCGCCGCCTCCTGCTGCCGGGCCAGCACCAGGTCCAGCTCGTCCAGTCCGGAGGACCCGCGGCCGCACACCTCCAGCGCGTACCGCGCCCGCTTCACCAGGATCCGCAGCCGCGCCCAGGGCGCGTCGTCGGCCGCCAGCGCGGTGTCCGCGTCCGTCGACCCGCGGGACTCCGGCACCGCGCCCAGTCGGCGCAGCCCGTCCCCGCCGTACGGCGTCGCGGCGCGCTGCAGCGGCAGCTGCTGGGCGCCCGCGGCCAGCGCGGCGAACGCGGCGGCGGCCTGCGGCAGCAGCACCGCCGGGGCCCGGCCGGCCGCCGACTCCAGCAGCGGGGCCTCGCCGACCAGCAGGGTCATCCGGTCCGCCAGCGCGTGCAGCCGGGCGGAGCGGAGCTCCTGGAGCACCGTGGAGTGCGCCCTCGTGCGGGCCAGGGTCAGCTGCCGGTCCAGCAGCGCCCTCGCCTTGGGGGCGCCCGCGTGGCCGGCCAGCATCCCCGTCCCGTCCGGATCGGAGCCGCTCAGCGAGTCCAGCGCGCCCAGCAGCCGGGCCGAGCGGCGGACGTAGCCGGGCTCCAGCGCGAGCAGGTTGAGCAGCCAGCGCAGCTCGGTGCGCGACTCCTGCGCCCAGGTCTGCTCGAACACCGAACCGAAGGTGTGCAGCAGCCCGCCGACCCGTCGGACGGCCCGCAGCAGGTCCGAGGTGCCCGCCGACGGGACGATCGAGGCCGTGCCGGGTCTGGCGCCGACTTCGCCCACCGCCAGCGGCAGCGCGCGCAGGAAGGCGCCGGCGTGGGCGGTGAGGTGGCGGGAAAGGATGTCCCCGGCGGTCGCTGTGGAGGCCGCCTGGGCCGTCATCGGCGCTTCGGTCATGGCGTGGTAGATCCCCGTTCCCCCGGGGCGGTCCCCCGGAGCTGGTGGCCGACCGCCGGAACGGGTCCCCTGCCGTTCCGGCGGCTTCGCATCAGTGGACGTGTCAGCGCGAGGTGGCGGCCCGGCGTCGCTGGCGCGAGTCGATCAGCAGGTCCTGGACGTGCCGCAGCGGGCGGCCCTCGGCGTCCTGCGAGTGCCGCTCCCAGGCGCCGTCCGCCCCCAGGTGC
Source organism: Kitasatospora sp. NPDC002543 (assembly GCF_053594915.1). Lineage (NCBI taxonomy): Bacteria > Bacillati > Actinomycetota > Actinomycetes > Kitasatosporales > Streptomycetaceae > Kitasatospora > Kitasatospora sp. NPDC002543. Next base: position 239,535 of record NZ_JBSFWR010000001.1, read on the forward strand.
CAGGACTCGGTCTCGTCCGACACCCCGAGGTCGATCAGCCCGGACAGCTCGGCGCGGTGCGCCGGATCGGTGATCCGCAGCAGCGCCTCGATCCGGCGGTCCAGGTTGCGGTGCATCATGTCGGCGCTGCCGATCCAGACCTCCGGATCGCCGTTGTTGCCGAACACGAAGACCCGGGAGTGCTCCAGGAAGCGCCCCAGGATGCTGCGGACCCGGATGTTCTCGCTCAGCCCCGGCACGCCCGGGCGGATCGCGCAGATCCCGCGCACCCAGACGTCCACCGGCACCCCCGCCCGGGAGGCCCGGTACAGCGCGTCGATCACGGCCTCGTCGACGATCGAGTTGACCTTGAGCTTCACGTAGGCCGGGCGGCCCGCCCTGTGGTGGGCGATCTCGTTGTGGATCCGCGAGACCAGCCCGTCCCGCAGACCGCGCGGGGCGGTCAGCAGACGGCGGTAGGACTCGCGGCGCGAGTAGCCGGAGAGCCGGTTGAAGAGGTCCGAGAGGTCCGCGCCGACCTGCGGGTCGGAGGTGAGCAGGCCGAGGTCCTCGTACAGCCGGGCCGTCTTCGGGTGGTAGTTGCCGGTGCCGACGTGCGAGTAGCGGCGCAGGGTGTCACCCTCCTGCCGGACCACCAGCGAGAGCTTGCAGTGCGTCTTCAGCCCGACCAGGCCGTACACCACGTGACAGCCGGCCTCCTCCAGCTTGCGGGCCCACTTGATGTTGGCCTGCTCGTCGAAGCGCGCCTTGATCTCGACCAGCACCAGCACCTGCTTGCCGGACTCGGCCGCGTCGATCAGCGCGTCGACGATCGGCGAGTCGCCGGAGGTGCGGTACAGGGTCTGCTTGATCGCCAGCACGTCCGGGTCGGCGGCGGCCTGCTCCAGGAAGGCCTGCACCGAGGTGGAGAAGCTGTCGTACGGGTGGTGCAGCAGGACGTCGCGCTCGCGCATGGCGGCGAAGATGTCCGGCTGGGAGGCCGACTCCACGTCGGTCAGCCCGCGGGCCGTGCCGGCCACGAACTTCGGGTACCTGAGCTCCGGGCGGTCCAGATCGGCGATCCCGAACAGCCCGGTGAGGTCCAGCGGCCCGGGCAGCGGGAAGACCTCCGCCTCGGTGATGTTCAGCTCCCGCACCAGCAGGTCCAGGATGTAGGGGTCGATCGACTCCTCGACCTCCAGCCGGACCGGCGGGCCGAAGCGACGCCGCATCAGCTCCTTCTCCAGGGCCTTGAGGATGTTCTCGGTGTCGTCCTCCTCCACCTCCAGGTCCTCGTTGCGGGTGACGCGGAAGGCGTGGTGGGCCAGCACCTCCATCCCCGGGAAGAGCTCCTCCAGGTGAGCGCCCATGACGTCCTCCAGCGGGACGTACCGCTGGGGCGAGGCCTCCAGGAAGCGGGCCAGCGACTGCGGCACCTTGACGCGCGCGAAGTGCTTGTGCCCGGAGACCGGGTTGCGCACCACGACGGCGAGGTTCAGCGAGAGTCCCGATATGTACGGGAAGGGGTGCGCCGGGTCGACCGCCAGCGGGGTCAGGACCGGGAAGATCTTCTGCCGGAACAGCGTGTGCAGCCGGGCCTGCTCCTTCTCGGCCAGCTCCGACCAGCGGACCACCTCGATGCCCTCGGCGGCGAGGTCCGGCAGCACCTCCTGCTGGAACGCGGCGGCATGGCGGGCCATCAGCTCGCGCGAGCGGGTCCAGATCAGGTCCAGCACCTCGCGCGGCTGGAGGCCGGACGCACTGCGCTGGGCGACACCGGTGGCGATCCGGCGCTTCAGGCCGGCCACCCGGACCATGAAGAACTCGTCCAGGTTGCTCGCGAAGATCGCCAGGAACTTCGCCCGCTCCAGCAGCGGGATCCCCGGGTCCTCGGCCAGTTCCAGGACCCGCTCGTTGAACGCGAGCCAACTGCGCTCGCGGTCCAGGAAGCGGCCCTGCGGCAGCGCTTCGAACTCCTCTTCGTCCGTGGCCGGCAGCTCCGGCGGAATCCCCAGCGCACTGGACATCCGGGCCGTGGGCGACAGCGGGGCAGAGACGGGGCGGGGGATGCTCATGGGCTCCAGCTCCTCCAGCAGCAGGACGGCGTCCGGACGCGAATGGCTCTGCGGGCCGTCGCCCTCGCCCCGGGCCGGACCCGGGGACAGCACCCACCCTCCGGGTGCGGTCCGTACAGGACCGGCCGGTGCGTGGCGGTCGACTCTGCACGAGCGAGACACTACGGACTTCATCCTGTGATCTTCGCGGCAGCAATTGAATCCACGGTAAACACCGCATGGCCAGGAGGAAAGCTGAGTCGGTCGGAGCAAGGGGCGGCGACGTCCCGCCCCTCGCCCACGACCGCTCGGGGGGCCGTCCCGGCTGGTTCCGACAGGGCCGAAAGGTCCGGCGGACCGGTTCGGGCGTCCGGTACGGGAACCCGGCTCCGGGGTGCGCCGGAGTGGTCAGGCCGGCCGGTTCGCCCGGTACGGGGCTCGGTACATGAGGTCCACCTCGTGAACGGTGAACCCCAGTCGTTCGTATACCCGCACCGCAGCCGGATTGTCGGCGTCGACGTAGAGAAGAACGGTGGCCAGTCCGCGCTCGCCGGGGCCGGTGCCGGTCAGGTGACGCAGACCCGCCGCGGTCAGCGCCCGGCCGAGGCCGCTTCCCTGCTCGGCCGGGTCCACCCCGACCACGTACACCTCGCCGAGCTCCGGCTCGGTGGCGGTGGCCGGGTGCACCTTGGTCCAGTGGAAGCCGACCACCTTGCCGTCCCTGGTCGCGAGGAAGAAGCCGGCCGGGTCGAACCAGGGCTCGGCGATCCGCTCGGCCAGGTCCTGGGCCGTCCAGGCGCCCTGCTCGGGGTGGTGGGCGAAGGCCAGGGCGTTCAACCGCAGCCACTCGGCGTCATCCTCGCCCGGACGGAAGGTGCGGAGCTCGATGCCCTCGGGGACGGCCACCTCCTCGGTCTGCCGGCCGGTGCGGCGCATCTGCCGCAGCTCGCGGACCAGCTCGGCGCCGTACGCCTCCGCCAGGTGCCGGGCCGCCGGATGGCCGCCGTGCACCCAGAAGTCCACGGCGTCGTGGCCGGCCCGGTGGGCCCGCTCCAGAACCGCGTCCACCAGCGGGCGGGCCGCACCACGGCCGCGGGCCGCCGGGTCGACGACCAGCTCGGCGGCGGGGTTGGCGTCCGGGCCCTCCGGCACTTCGAGCTGGCCGTAGCCGAGGACGGCTCCGGTGCCGGTGCCGGCGCTGGTGCCGGCGCTGGTGCCGGTCTCGGTCTCGGTCTCGGTCTCGACGAAGTGGATGACGCCGGGGCGCGGAGTCTCCGCGCTCCGCAACCGGAGCCGGCCCTGCTCGGAGACGGCGGCCCGGCCGTCCACCGCCTGGGCCTCCGCCAGAACACGCAGGGCGCCGTCGCGCTGCTCGGGCCGGAGCACATCGTTCGCAATGACCGCTGTCTGATCGTCCATGCCCTGACGATACGTCACCGGAAATGCGAAGAACCCCCATCCGGGTCCCGGATGGGGGTTCTTCAGAAGAATTGTTCGGCGGCGTCCTACTCTCCCACAGGGTCCCCCCTGCAGTACCATCGGCGCTGTAAGGCTTAGCTT